>JAAYLM010000206.1 GCA_012521915.1 Oscillospiraceae bacterium
AAAGTTGTGTTATTTATTATAACAGCATTATGCCGAGCAGATAAGTGGCGGCAGCCAGAAACCAACCACCCAGCACATCAGTCAGCCAGTGTACGTCCAGGTAAAGGCGGCCATAAGCGGTCAAGACGGCAATGCCTCCCAGAACAGAACACATGAGCAGTACTAAGGGATCCGGCAGATAAGGGCGCAGTACAGTGGGCAGAAGCAGTGCATAAGACAGGCTGATGGCGCTGTGCCCGCTGGGATATGAACCTGAGGTCATAAAAACATGCGCGGCAACTTGTGGCGGTCTGTCAATTGATGACAGATGTTTACTGACGCCAACAATGAGCGTTTGCAGGAAGACCAAACCGACAAGAACCGTAGCACGATACCAGTCTTTGAGAAAAAAGCCAATGATCAGGCCGACCGCCAGAAGCTGTGTCGACATCACGGGGACATCAACCAGATGGTGCGTCAGGACCATGAGCGGACGCAAGGCCGGCCGGCGGGTTCTATTGATCCAGGCGCGCGTTTTCAGGTTTAGCCCGTCAAAGATCGGGTTCGTGACAGCCAACAGCAAAAAAGCCAGCAGATTTGCCAGGAAAACAGACCACTGAAGTCGCGTCACGCTTTATCCTCCGTTACCTTGATCTGCCCGCCAATGTCCTGGGCGATGGCGAAGCGCTTGATCACAGGGTAGGCGGACAGACCGGTCAAGGTGCCTGTTGCCAGTCCGGTCAACAATAACGGCGGCAGATAAGTCATGAGCAGCAGCGGTTCTTCAAGCACAAGACCGGCCATAGCGACCTGACCGATGTTATGAGCGGCCGCACCACAAACACTGATCCCGATCGTGGTCATGCTTCGTTCATGCCAGTGGCTCAGCAGCCACATGAAAAAGAACGCCAGTAAACCGCCGGAAAGAGAAAACATCAGGGTGGTCGGGCCGCTGATCACACCCAGAATCAGGCTACGTGTCACCACGATCAACACAGCTTCTCCCGGTCGCAGGCGCAGAACCGCGAACAAGGTGACGATATTGGCAAGCCCCAGCTTGATGCCCGGGACAGGTATAATGAGTTCCAGGGGAATCCAACGTTCAACCAACGATAGAACAAGCGCCAGAGAAATCAGCAGGGCATCCAGGGTCAGTCGACGGGTTTTCGCAATCTGCTTCATCCGATAATCACATCCACATCATCCGGATCGGTCGGTCCCGCGCCGGTTGCTTCAACTCTGAGAATCAATTGTCCCGGCACACAGGCAGCAATCTGTCCGGGACGGCTGATCCAGCCGCTCCGGACACAGATGCGATCCGGACAGTCCGCTTCGGCGAACCTGATTCTGTTATCTGCATATTCCACAAGATAATGATAACCTTCTGCCTCAATTTCCGCTGAGCCACCTGCCTTCATCTGCTCAGCGGTCACGGTCAGAATGGTTTCTCCCTCACGGGTGAGCACAGCTTGCACAGCACCACGGTCCTGCCTACCTGGCGCAAAAGCCAGCAGAACGATTGCCAGACAGCCGATTAAGCCGTATGCAAGCCAGTCGCCCCACTTCAGAAGGCGATACCAGGGTTGCCTGTTTTGCTTTATTGACCCTAAGCTGACTTGATCTGCCATGCCGGCTGCTGTTCACTCCTGTCTACTTGAAAAGGCGACTGACCTTCGTTTTTGTCACACTTGCGATTACCATTATACGGAAATGATGCTAAAATAAAAGCAGATCAAGGGTCATGTCAACCATGTGAGGTGATTTTCATGACACGTGTTGAAGGTTTTATTGAACAGCTGAATGACTCAGACGCCTTGCTGGTCAAAGTCGACCGCACACGCCTGACCTTGCGGCGCCATGTACTGCCCGGTCAAGTTCAGGTTGGTGATTTTGTTTTTCAAACTGATGACACGCACTATCAGATCGATCCCATCAGAACAGAAAAAAGGCGCCGTGAGATGCGCCGTCTGGCAGAGAACTGCCAGGATTGACCAACACGCTGCAAAGCCCCTGCCCGGCGGTTTGCCTGGCAGGGGCATCACTTCTATCCTAAGCTGTCAGATCAGGGCTGTCCGTTTATCATCTGGCAGGGCCATCCGTTTCTGGAGGCATGGGAGACACGGAAGGTATTACTGAGGGTTCATTAGAGGGATCCGGGCTTATTTGCGGGTCAGAAGGATCCGGACTCACTTGCGGTTCTGTCGGTATCAGAGGTTCAGGTGGTGCGATCCTCAAGGTGATCGCTGTTCCGGCGGCTACGGTTGTGCCGGTCGGCAGAGACTGCCCGACAACCTGATCTGTCATGCCTTCCACCGGTTCATCAGCCAGCATGAAGGTTATGGTCAGTTTCTGTAAAAAACCAGCCTGAACGATTTCCGCTTCAGACATGCCCCGGAAATCCGGTATAGCCAGCGTGACATCAACCGGATTGTATTTTAAGGTTATGGTTGACGTTTCAAACACTTCAGTTCCCGCAGCGATGCTTTGCTGCCAGATCTCGCCCGGCAGGCGGCCGGCTTTCTTTTCCGCGACAAAAACAGGAACTAGATTCAACGGCTCCAGCTGTGCCAGAGCGATGTCCCGGGTGACCGCCACACCATAAACCGAGCCTTGCGGGGCAATAAGGTCCGGTACAAAGACCCGGCTGCCCAGTGAGACGGTCACGTGCACGGTGGTGCCCGGACTGATCACGGTGTTGGTTTTATCCTGATAAATGATTGTATCCCGGGGTGTATTGTGTTCTGTCAGGGAAACACTGATACGGATGGCCGCTTTTTGGGCGTTGAGATCAGCAGCCCAGGCTTCAATCTGCGCACGTGTCTGACCGACAAAACTGGGCAGGATAATCTCATTGCCCAGAGAATAGGCCAGTTCGAGGATTTCTCCCGCATTGTATATCGAGCCAGCCTCCAGGCTCTGTTCAATAAAACGGCCGGCTGAACGCGATGAATAGCGTTCGCTGATGGTCATGTTGATGCCAAGCTCAGACGCGACAGCTGCGGCCTGCTCGCGTGAGTAGCCAGAGAAGTTGGGGACGAGCACTTTTTTACCTAAAGAAACCATCAAGGTGACCTCAGAGCCGACAACCACCTCTTCTTCCGGAACGATACTCTGCTCAAGAATGGTGCCCGCAGGAAAAAGCTCATCATACTGTTCCACGATTTTCAACACAATCTTGTTGCTGGAAGCGAATTGCTGGCTTTGCAGCAAGCTCATCTCCCTGAAATCTGGAATAGTGACCTTCTCTTCAGACAGAGGACTCGGCCCCCGTGAAACGATGACATAGACCGGCGAGCTGCGCCGCACTTCATTGACCACCGTATCATCATTGACCTCATATCGGATCACTTTATCCGCCTCGATCTCTTCATGGTATTCAGTCGTGATGCGAACGCGGGTCATATAATTCTCTTCAGCCCAGGCCTCGACTTCGGCCATGGTCATCTTGTGAAAATCCGGTAAAGGCAGTGTCACGGAAAGATCATGTCCCAGAGACAGCCTGATCTGCAGGAAACCGTTTTTTTTCAGTTGCGTTCCAGGCAGCGGCTGCTGGCCTATGATTCTGTCAACGGCAACCTCATCGCTGTATTCCTCAGTCACCTGCAAACGGATGTCGTTGTCAGAGGCCCAGAGCTCCGCGTCATTGAGTGTCCAGCCGGTCAAATCGATAACCTCAACACCGCGTGTCAACAGCCATATCAGGAAAACAGCCAGAACCAGCACGACAGCAGAGACAAGAGCCGCCGGCAGCCATCTGGAACGGCGACGCAGGGAGGGCGACGGCCCGTCGCTAATCGGACGGGCTGGCAAAAAGTCGGATTTTTCTTCAAAGCGCAGAGCTTTTTCCTCCGGCTGCGCCTTATCGCCTGGTTTATCCTGTGCAGAAGCAGCCGTGTCGGACGGCTGCTCCTGTTTGTTTATCTTTTTCTTGTAGGAATTGAGAAACTGGTTGTTATCATCCATGGCTGGCCTCCGTCAATTGACGATATCCCTTTTTTTGAAAACATAGATGGACAAGAGCGTGAAAAGCAGCGAACATCCCAGCAGAATCAGCACACCCATCGTAATATTCAGGTTGACACCTGTCTGTATCATATACTGCATGTTCGCGTAACGCGATAAAAAAGTTGCCATCTGCAGATAAGGGATCGGAGTGTAGGCTATCCAGCCGAGTTGTTCACTGTAGATATACAGGTTCATCATAATGAAACTGCCGATGAAGAAGACGACGGGAACAGCAATCGCCACCGCTGTATTTTTCACCACAACAGACAAAAGGAAAGCCAGGGTAAAGGAAAAGAGGATGGGCAGGACACAGGCCAGCAGCTTAGGCACAAAATAGAGAAAAAACCCGGTTTCTCCGGCGACAGAGTAATTGGGAAACGTAAAATCCTGGAACCCGAAACAGATCCCGTTCATGACCATGTTAAGCAGGCTGCCAACCAGATACACGCCCAGCCAGACAATCAAAGCGGCTGTGAATTTGGACATCAGGATTTTTGTCCGTGTCTTTGGCCGGATCATCAACAGCCGGATGGTTCCCTGCTGGTACTCGCTGGCAATCAGCCAGCCTCCCAAGAGCACGCCGAACAAAGAGACAATCAGGGAGTACTGCAAAAAATCGACTGTTCGGGCACGTGAGCCATTCGTCACGTATTTCATATCCGGACGATCCGAGTCAATGGACTTCTGGGCGACGATGATGGTCAGGTTGAGCGCGTCAATCTGCCGCTGCATATTGGCGACATATTCTGCGTAAGTCTCCTCATTTTGTTTCCAGACAGAGTCGCCGCGGCTGTTGTTCCACTCTTCTTCACTCATGATCGTCATGTAGGCCAGCTGGTTGCGCGCGTTCTCGATATCGTTGATCGCGTTGTTCTGCCAGATGTTTTGACCGGGGATGATGTTTTTTTCCAAACGGTATTCAAGTATGGGTATCTGGTTGGTGCGGATCAGTTCAATCTGGCGCCGAAGCTCAACAATCAACTGATTAAGGTTGTCTTCTTGTGAAGGATTGTCGATAATGGCCTGTTCCTGGATCTCAATGTTCTCTTCCAGTGAAGCGATTTCATCTTGAGCCAATTGGATACGCAATTGAATGTATTGCGTAAAATCATTCTGGACAACAATCGCCTGTAGCTTGTTCAGGTTTTCCTCTGCCTTGTCCATGGCGGCCAGCTTTTCTTCCGCTGTTATATCGACATAATTCAGCCTGAACTGTTCCGGATCCGCGCCTTTGCGCATCATCGCCACTTCCAGAAGGACATCCAGCTGTTCGTCATTGTTTTCCAGAAAAAACCGGTCGTAGAGGCTGTCGATGCCACGCCAGGCCAGTTCGGTGCGATAGTCCTGGTAATTGGTGATATGCTGCGCAAAGCTCAGGTAATACTGTATTTCTTCTTCGATAAGCGCCAGCGTCAAATCCAGGGCAGCCGGCGTGCTGAAAGGATTTTTATCTTGTTCATATCTTTTTTGCTCATCAAGCAATGACTGCAGATTCCAGAAAAAGGGATTATCGCTGTAGATCGTGATACCGTCTATGGTGATGCCGTCCCTTCCGCCTGGTTCGATGGGCATGGGCATACGGCGACTGTCACTGCTGAAAGCTGCGGTAGCTGCGGTTTTGTAGTCACCATAAACCACCACGGGCGGCTCGACGCCACCATCTCCATTAGCCTTCCGCTGGTTGAGCAGACTGATCAGCGGTATGGCAATACCGGCTGCCAGAATGATGATGGCGATGATCAACAAAAATTTGGATCGTAGGATATTCCTGATCTCAAGCCTGATTTGTCTGATTAACCCCATATCGCATCCCTCCGGAAATAAGCGTTGTTTACTGAATCTGTGTCTTGGAGCCTGTCGTCATCGAGATGAAATCCTGCTCCAATGTTCGTTGTTTCTGGTTTACGGCGTAGATGTTGATGTCTTTTTCAATCAAAGCTTTGATAATCGCTGGAATCTCACTGCGTTTCATGACCAGACTGACCCCGCCGTTTTCCAGGGCGCAATTGGTCTGCATCTCCTGAAAGTAGGCCAGTGTCTTGTTGTTATCGGCAGTTAAAAAAGAGTAGCTGAAGACATCATCCTCGATCAGATTCTGCTGGTGCATCGCCTTTTCACCAATCATCGCGCCGTTGTCGATGATATAAATGCGGTCACACATCAATTCCATCTCAGAAAGAAGGTGGCTGGAAATGAAGACACCGACGCCGGCTTCTTTGGCCAGATAACGCAACAGGTCACGCAGTTCCTTAATGCCGATGGGATCCAGACCGTTTGTCGGTTCATCCAGCACCAGCAGGCGCGGGTTATGGAGAAGAGCCTGCGCGATGCCGACACGCTGGCACATACCGAGCGAATAGGTCTTCACTTTATCATCGATGCGGCCTGACATTTTCACCAACTTGACAACCTCATCAATGCTTGTTGTGTCAATGTGGGGATAGAGTGAGGAGAAATATTCAAGATTCTCCCGCCCTGTCAGTCGCTTATACAAATCGGGATTCTCAACGATACCACCGACTTGTTCCATCGCCTTTTCAAAATCGCTGACCACATCATGGCCACAGATGCTGATATGGCCTGCATCAATGCTGAAAAGGCCCAAAATCATTTTTATTGTCGTGGTCTTGCCGGCGCCGTTTGGCCCCAGGAAACCGACGATCTCACCAGAGTTGACGGTCAATGAAATGCCGTTCAGGATCTTCTTTTTTTTGATCTTTTTTTTCAGCCCTTCGATTCTGAGCAATTCCAAAGTTGATCATCTCCACTCTTTGTCTGTTGTTTTAAGGGACTTCTCTGGGATTTTGACGCATAGGATCACGAAATGTTCCTCAACAAAAAGTCCGGAACAGACGCTCTTATCAAGAGTTTATCATGAATGAGACAAAAATGTCGCGGTTATCGTCGATGTCACCGAGTTGGTTCTGCAGGCACAGGCGCTCCGGACAGATGGCTATCCCGAAAGGCCATAGGTGTCATGCCCGTCTGGCGTTTAAAGACCATGCTGAAATAGGAGGGCGTGGAAAAACCGCAGGCCACCGCGATCTCATTTCCGTTCATCGCGGTATGCAGCAGCAG
>JAAYLM010000207.1 GCA_012521915.1 Oscillospiraceae bacterium
GGTCATCCTGTGCATGGCAGCCGGTGTATTGATTGGCCGTTTTTTGCCCGCTATGCCCGCTTACCTCAGCCAATTTACCTATGCAGAAGTCTCCATTCCGATCGCGATTCTGATCTGGGTGATGATCTACCCGATGATGATGAAGGTCGATTTTGCCAGCGTCAAATATATCGGCAAAAACCCAAAAGGCCTTTATGTTACCTGGGCCACCAACTGGCTGATCAAGCCGTTCACGATGTATGCCATCGCGGCCTTCTTCTTCCTGTTTGCCTTCAAAGCCTGGATACCGGAGGAACTAGCCAGGAGCTATTTAGCCGGCGCGATCCTATTGGGTGCCGCCCCCTGTACAGCCATGGTCTTTGTCTGGAGCTACCTGACTAAAGGCAATGCAGCCTACACCGTTGTGCAGGTCGCAACCAATGATCTGATCATCCTGGTGGCGTTTACACCGATTGTCGCTCTTTTACTGGGGATCAGCGGTTTCACCATCCCCTGGGAAACGCTTCTTCTATCTGTCATTTTGTTTGTTGTCCTCCCGTTGGCCGGAGGCGTTCTGACTCGCATCAATGTAATCAGGCACAAAGGCATGGATTATTTTACAGAACGGTTCCTGCCCAGGTTTAACCATGTCACGATTGGCGGCCTGTTACTGACTCTGGTTATTATTTTCTCCTTCCAAGGCGATGTCATTCTTAATAATCCACTCCACATTGTTTTGATTGCCATCCCGCTCACGATTCAGACCTTCCTGATCTTCTTCATCGCCTATGTCTCGGCAAGAAAATTGAAATTATTTCACTGCATCGCAGCACCGGCCGGCATGATCGGCGCATCAAACTTTTTTGAGCTTTCCGTAGCTGTTGCCATCTCGCTGTTCGGGCCCACATCTCCCGTCGCACTCGCCACCATTGTTGGTGTACTGGTTGAAGTGCCGGTCATGCTGACTCTGGTCAAGTTCGCCAACCGAACCACTCATTGGTTCCCACCAGAAGAGGAGTTGATCGTATGAATGAAAATATCCCGCAGAAGATCATTCAAGAAAATGGGCCAACAACAATCAGGCGCATTGTGATTGTCGGTGCGGTTGCAGCCGGCACGTCCGCTGCTGCCAAGGCTCGACGCAATGATGAAACTGCTGAAATTGTTCTATACGAAATGGACGAGCATATCTCGTATTCCGGCTGTGGTCTGCCCTATTACATCGGCGGTAAGGTCACTGACCTGAATGTACTGACGCCTCGAGATTCTGCTTTTTTCAAAAATAAATACAATGTTGATGTCCTTACCCGTCACCAGGTTCTAAGCATCGATGCCGCCGAAAAAACACTCCGGGTCCGCAATCTGGCTGACCAGAACGAGTATACAGACCATTATGATACCCTTATTTTATCGACAGGCGCCATCCCGACCGTACCGCCTATCCCCGGCGTTGACAGCCCCCATGTCTTCACGCTGCGGAATCCGGTCAGCGCGCGGGCGATCCGGCAGTTCATCGATGAGAAGCATCCGAAGACCGCGGTAGTCATAGGAAGTGGTTTCATCGGTCTGGAAATGGTCGAGAATCTAGCCTATGCCGGTCTTCAGGTCACGATCATCGAAAAACTACCGCAGATCTGTCCTTTTATCGATCCAGACCTGGCACCGTATCTCCACCAGTATCTGGAAGAACAAAATGTATCCATCCTGACGGGGCGCACAGCAACGTCGATCAATGAAACGAGTCTTGCACTTGATGATGGATCGGAGCTTTCAGCCGATCTGGTGATCATAGCAGTCGGCGTGCAGCCGAATGTCGCACTGGCCCGCACAATGGGCGTCACCATTGGTGAGACCGGCGCCATTGCTGTCAATGAAAAGATGCAGACCAATCTGCCTGATGTGTATGCGTGTGGTGATTGCACTGAAAGTTTCTCCATCGTGGACAGCCGAAAGCTTTATCGGCCTTTGGGGTCAACGGCCAACAAAATGGGACGAATTGCCGGAGATGTGGCGACCGGCGGCAGCCTTGCTTTCCGGGGCATTGCGGGAACCGGCATCTTCAAAGTCTTTGACATGAGCATCGCTGCCTGTGGGTTGAACGAAGCCCAGACACGCGCGAGTGGCTATGATATCATTGTCAACCACAATATCAAGCCAGATAAGCCTGCTTACTACGGTGGTCGTGAGATGGTCATTAAGTCGATTGCTGACCGGAAAAGCGAGAAACTTCTCGGTGTGCAGATTGTCGGCTATGAAGGAGTCGATAAACGGATTGACGTGTTTGTAACGGCTATGACGGCAGGCCTTTCGATATCTGACCTGTTTCATCTCGATCTGGCCTATGCGCCGCCGTTCTCGACCACCAAGGACCCGGTGCTCTATACCGGTATGATCCTGGACAATGCCCTCCATCGCGGCCGTGACATCATCACAGCAGATACATTGTCGACATTAGCATCAGATGAAATACAGGTGGTTGATGCCCGGGTTGAAAAACAATACGATGAGCGCCATGTTGATCACGCCGTCAGTATGCCGCATGATGTGCTGCGTGAACAGATGGAGACACTCAATAAAGAAAAACCGGTCGTAACCTACTGCAACAAAGGAACAACAGGCAACGCAGCGCAAAATATCCTGATCAATTATGGCTTCAAGAAGGTATTCAACCTTTCCGGTGGGCATAAGCAGTATCAAGCCAACAAGAAATATTTGAAGGGCAAGGATGGGGAAAAGAATAAGGATAAAAAATGAGACAAAAGTCGGAGATAATGTGTCTATACATTCAACCTTTGGAGGTAACAAAATGGAAATCAAAGTCGTCGGACCTGGATGCAAAAACTGTAAAAATTTGTTGAACGCGACTCAGGAGGCAGTCAAGGAACTCAAATCAGATGCCCAGATCATCTATGTAACTGAGATGGCAGACATTGTCGCCACCGGTATTATGCGTACACCGGGTTTGCTGATTAACGGCAAAATCAAAGTCATGGGCCGTGTCCCGGCTGTGAAAGAGATCAAGCAGATGATTGTCGACGAGATGTAATGTGATTCGATCTAATGCTGCGCAAAACGGATGACAGCCGCAAGGTAACACAGGGTTTTCTTGCGGCTGATGTTGGTTGTTGCACTTAAACGCACATACAGAAGAATGGAAATCTACGTTTACATTCTACGTGATTGTGAAACAGCTAATCCTGGCCTTCATCGGCGTGTTATTGAAAATTGCGAACATATAACGGGAACCCATGATCAAATATCTTGGAGAAGGATCTGGTGCCAAAGGCATGGTGATCTCCATCTTCATCGGTTCGGCAGCCGCCGGTCCTCTTTACGGAGCCTTTCCGGTTGCCTTGATTCTCATGAAGAAAGGCGCCAAATTCTCAAACATCCTTCTGTTTATCGGTGCCTGGTCGACAACGAAAATACCCATGCTCCTGTTTGAAGTGTCTTCGCTCGGCCTTGCGTTTACAATGACCCGTCTGGCAGTCAGTTTGGCAGGAATTTTCATCATAGCGTTTGTTGTTGAAAAGCTTATGAGCCGAAAGGAAATCGAGGCATTGTTCGGTAAGGCCAATACATATGAATGAGCACTTGCTGTTAAAGCGCTAAACCTCTGCATGAAAATCTATGTTTGCGTGCCAGGACGATAGATCCGTTGTTGCTCAAAGCTCTTTCATGTTGCACAGCACCCTGTCCAGCACATCTTGGCAGTAGCCGCAGGTATGGCAGCGGCGACTGCAGGTCGATGTCACGCTGAACCAGTCGTTCGGGAATCGTGTGTTGTCGATGATCCACGGCACGAAAGCCGGTCCAAAGCCGGGTTCAAACAAGTCGAGCAGGTTACCATAATGCTTACGGCGGGCGTAGGCTCCGATGACCATGCCAGGTCGGGCGTGCATACGTGTTGCCAGCTTAACTACCGGGAAAAGCTCCTCGTATTGATCCATATCCTCCGGACGAACCCATGTGTTCTGCAGGAAAGAAACCCAGTTTTTTTTGTTTTTGTAATAGTTCCAGCAGGCATAGGGCGTCCAGTTCTCAATATTGACCGTCTCGCAGATGTCCTGTTCGTGGGCAACCAGGTTGTCATGGAAGGTCTGGGCTGAGCAATGGGCCAGACAACCGCTGTTTGCCAGCATGTATAACCCCTTGTTGTTAGCACGTGTCCAATCCAGCAATTCGCGAACATATTCCAGATCACGATTGAATTCGCGCTGAACATAAAAGGAGTCAAAAAGATCTGATAGATACTGCATTCCCTTGATCGTGCCAATCCGCATGTTGACTGAGGCACGCACCTCAATAGCAGGGAAGTTTTCTTTGACCACATGAGCAATGGCCGGTGAGGTCGTGGTTATAATTTCCAGTCCGCCAGCGACCTGGTTGATGTGGTCAATTGTTGAACAGACCGAATTGGCCAGATACGTTGACAGAGCCTTGGTGCCGTAACAATTGGCATTAAACAGCAAATCCAGCTTGATGCCCATCTGACGGATCGCGGCCAGATCCTGCTCCATGCTTTCCTGGCCGGACCAGTTGATCAGGCCGCGGCGATTGATCAGGGATGATCGTCCTGACGACTGGTCAAGCCAAGAGAAATAAACCTCAGCGATATGGTCGTGGTAATAACGGACAATATCAACCAGAGACTCCGCTTCACCCTCCGGTAACTGGTATCCTACGGCAAATTTAATCAATCAGGATCCTTCCTGACTTCCTGTAATGGATCCTGTCTTTCAGGTTTTGATCCGGTGACCGGATCTGCCGATTCATCTACTGGCTGGTAATCAGTCCAGTCGACCAGCCAAGGCTTTTTCGTTCTGAATGGTGATTCAAACTTATTTTTCAATATGCCGCGGTTCTCCATGCTGATCATGCAGGCTCGGGTACAGCCCCTGGCACCGCACACCGCCTGCCCCGTATTATAAAGATTGCGCGGTTTCTTATAGAAAGGTGAATAGGGGCTCGGTTTGACGTTCGTCTGATCTTCGAAATACGATCCAATCTCACCTTCTTCTGTTTCCATGCCGCCACGAAACGACATGTTGCACTTGTCTGTATCGATATCGGCCCACTCGAGTTCGTGACCGGCAACAGTGACTTTGACGGTCTTGTCGGCCGGAATGCATTGGCCGGGGCAGTCGCGTACACAGGCCATGCAGCGGTTGCATAGTTTGGGACCATTGTAGATCGGGTCAGGCTCCAGCTCAAGTTCGGTCAAGATAACGCCAAGGCGCTGGCGTGGACCAAACTCCGGCGTCAAAAACATCTTGGAGTAGCCAATTTCTCCCAGGCCGGCCACAAAACCGGCAATGCGCAGGTGGATCATGATATCCGGCGATGGCTTGCCGGGCTCGACAGGCAAGCTGTAGTTGTTGCGCAGATTACCGATATTGTCAATGGCGCGCCAGTCGCTCTGATGACCAATCGGGATGGCCTCGAAGCCTTCGTCCTCGATGATTTTACATAAATTGATCACGGTAATCGGCATATACAGATAGGTGATGCCGCCGTAGCCCATGGCTGAGTAATTGCTGAAGAATGTGCCTTCCTCAATGCCGCGCAGCGAACCGCGCATGACTCGGAAACCCATAACAATCATTGACTTAGCCCTGGGCATGATATAACGGGGATCCATCTGGGGAGGGGCCCCTTCAAAGCGATCCATCGACGCGATACCAACGATGTCGGCACCCAGTCTCTTGGCGTATTCCTTTACCGTTTTGGCGTCAAGCATCGGTTCATCCTCCTGACAATTTGAAGCTTATGTTACCAAAGCTATAGGTTTATGATAGAGGAACATCCACCGGTCGTCAATGTACTAAGGCTTTTTTATGATGTGAACGCCTGCCCCGGCAACAGAAAAAGCTATGGACAGGCTACGTTCCATGTACCGGCTAGAGAAAAGCTTCGTATGGAATACCTCCTGCCGGTTCACATTTCGCCGGCTGCCAGTTTTTGCATATTTTCAGCCAGTTGATCGATTGATATTTCTTTTCGCTCTTTCGGCTGCCGCGATACCTCATACAAAAGGGGTCCATCGTATGCTGCTCGCTTAAGCTGGGCAATAAGTGCAGGCCAGTTGTTGATGCCATCTCCCGGCAACCTGTGCCGCTCATCGACAAAATCATAATCTGAGATATGGAGCGAATGAATTTTTATCCCAGAATCAACCAATTCCGTCAGAAAATGAACATTTTCTTCTATGAGCGAATGATTGGTATCAAAGATAATACCTGCTCCTGTACCCTGCAGCAGTTCAATCATCTCCGCAGAACCGTTGCACAGGCAAGTGCGCGGCAGATTCTCGATTGCCAGTTTCATGCCGTTATCATCGCAGACAGATTGCATTTTGATGATCCCTTCCCTGCTGCGACGTATTCTTTCGGGGCGCTCAGCATCAAGGATCGGTTCACTGCTGGGATGCAGTACAGCCACCTTTATTCCGGCTTTTGCGGCTGTCTCGACTAGCAGACGATGTATATACAGTGTGATGTGCCTCAATGCTTCATCAGGTTGTGAAATGTCCAGCCGGGCTGAAAAAGGCAGATGGATAGACCAGAGCTCCAGATCCTCCTCCTGAGCCATGTTGGCGTATGCCTGCCAGTTTTTTGGAAAGTCGATGGAATTCATGTAATCATCAAATCCAAAGGAAAGCTCCACTGCTTTGATGCCGTTTCTTCTGATTTCCCTGAATATCTCCCGATCCATTTTCCGGTAAAAAGACAAAGACAGACCTTGTCTTAAGCTTTGAGCATATAACATATCCTGATCCTCCTTTGCAGTAGCTGTTCATGCGATTCAGTTTTTATTCTACCGCATCAAAAAAATAAAGAAACCACTGAAAAGTCAATCATTCTATTACTAGCACAACTTGTACGATATTGATGTGATCAAAAAGGCCACCAGACAGCAGCTCCTGAAAAGTCTGCCCGCTACACGTGGTGGGAAAGTTGTTTTTAATAAGTAACATCTGATACGGGTATGACTGGTGTTTATCTGGAATAATGAAGGCAATGGTTCGTTGCATGTGATGCTGCGTATGCAGGTGTGCCATGAAAAGAGCAACCGGCAGCAGGCTTATTTGTTA
>JAAYLM010000208.1 GCA_012521915.1 Oscillospiraceae bacterium
AATGTAAACTCTGTCAGCTATCTGGGTGTCGGTCATGATGGTCGCCGGATTGCTGTTGACCAGGACAACCGTATACCCTTCCTGTTTCAGTGTTCGACAGGCCTGGGTTCCGGCATAATCAAACTCTGCAGCCTGACCTATTATGATCGGTCCTGATCCGATCACCATAATACGCTGGATATCAGTTCTTTTAGCCATAAGTCAGCCTCTCTGCATTAATATGCGTAAATAATAATATTTATACATTATTTGCATATTATACAGGAGAAACACGGCGGCGATCAAGTGCTGTGCGCAGGGCTTGACGCATATCCAGCGCTTCCCGCCGCGCTGCCAGGTCAAACAAGTCATGATCCATGGCTTGACGTTGCCAGGCAAGCATAAGGCTGCGTGACGCATTCACCAGACCGCCGCTGTTATCAGGCCCGAAAGCACAGACTGCGTCATCAGCCGTTCCCCCCTGGGCACCGTATCCGGGAATCAGGATCCAGGCGTTCGGCATCCGCTGGCGCAGGCGGATAGCTTGTTGGGGCCAGGTCGCGCCAACAACGGCACCGACAGAGGAATAGCCGCACTGGCCAATGTGTTCACGTCCCCAGGATGAAACAAGGTCAGCCATCGCTTCATATACCCGACGCCCATCCTCAAGGCGCAGATCCTGAAGATCACCGGCTGAGGGATTGGAAGTGCGCACGAGTATGAAGATCCCCTTCCCCTCTGAGCGGCAGGTTTCGGCGAACGGGGCTACACCATCATGGCCCGGGTAGCCGTTGACGGTTAAGGCATCCGCAGGAAAGGCAGACTGCCTTGACCCGTCGATCTGGCTGCTCGTCCCCAAGTAGGCACGGGCATAGGCAGCCGCAGTACTGCCAATATCATTACGCTTGCCATCGACGATCACAATCAATCCTTTTGAACGTGCGTAGTCGATCGTCCAGCGCATTGCGTCCAGCCCGCCCGGACCATATTGTTCATAGCAAGCTGCTTGCAGTTTAACTGCCGGGATCAGGTCATAAAGTGCATCGATCAGGCGCTGGTTGAACAGTGTAAGCGCCAGGGCGGAAGACTGCGGCACTTCAGCTGACGCTGCCGCGCCGACCTTCAAATCATCAGGCAGATACTCCAGATGAGGGTCCAGGCCAAGAACCGTCGGATTGTTTTTTTCCTGAATGGCAGCGTTGAGACGGTCAGCAAAGTTAATCATAGGTTATTCTCCCTTCACAGATGGTCATCAAAGGTCGGCCAAACAGCTCCATGCCGTGAAACGGCGTGTTACGGGATTTTGAAGCCATCTGATTGCGGTCAAAAGTCCAGGGATTGTTCAGGTCGGCCAGCACGACATCCGCCGAGCTGCCCGGTTGCAGGGTGCCCAGCGGCTGGCGCAACAGGCGTGCCGGCCGGGTGGTCATGGTCTGCAGCCAATGATTAAGGCTGAGAAGGCCTGTTTTAACCAGCAGGGTATACCCCAGACCGAAAGCTGTTTCAAAGCCGACAATGCCATTGCTGGCTAAGGCAAATTCGCAGGCTTTCTCATCTTCATGGTGAGGGGCATGATCCGTTGCGATGATATCGATGGTGCCGTCCTGCAAACCTTCAATGACCGCCTGTACATCATCTGGCGTACGCAGGGGCGGGTTCATTTTTGCTTGTGTGTTGAAACCCTGGCAGGCATCTTCGCTCAAGACAAAGTAGTGAGGGCATGTTTCTGCTGTTACCGCTACGCCACGCGCTTTGGCTTCCCGGATGATCCGGATGGACGCGCGACAGCTGACATGGGCGATGTGCACAGGAAGGCCTGTGTATTCAGCCAGCTGGCAGTCACGCGCTACCATGACGGACTCAGCCGCTGAAGGTATGCCCTTTAACCCCAGGATTGTCGACCAGATACCTTCATTCATTTGGCCGCCGCCAGCCAGGCTGAGATCTTCACAATGAGAGATGACAGCCAGGTTGAAATGGCTGGCGTAGAGCATGGCCTTGCGCATCAGGTCGGCAGTCGCAACGGGGGAGCCGTCATCGGAAATGGCCACGATACCTGCCTCCGCCATCAGGCCGATCTCAGCCAGTTCCCTGCCCTGCTGCCCTTTGCTGACAGCACCGATCGGCAGTACACGGGCAAATCCCGCACGCGCCGCCTTTTCCCTCATGTAGCTGACAAGCGCAGCATGATCGCAAACCGGTTTTGTGTTCGGCATGCAGGCAATGGTGGTGAAGCCACCCTGCGCAGCACTTTTGCTGCCGCTGATGATATCTTCTTTGTATTCCTGGCCTGGATCGCGAAGATGGCAGTGCGCGTCGATCAAGCCCGGTAGGATGTGCAGGCCGCCGGCGTCTATGGTCCGGTCGGCAGGACCAGACAACTTGTCGACAAACTTCTCATTTTCGATCAAGACCGAACCGGTTACCGGTTGTGTCCCAGTCTCTGCGCTGATGGGATCAACCACCAGACCATTGGTCAATGCGATTCTCATAAGGCGGCATTCCTCCTCGATGTTAAAAGAAACATAAGCGCCATGCGAACAGCTACGCCATTGGTCACTTGTTCCTGGATCACAGATCGGTCGCTGTCATAGACAATGGTTGGCATCTCCACCCCATGGTTGCAGGGGCCGGGATGCATGATGATGGCATCCGGACGGGCCAGGGCCATGGCTTTTTCATCCAGCGCGAAAAAATGCGCATATTCATTGATTGAGGGAAAGAGCGCCTGTTGCATGCGTTCCAGCTGAATGCGCAGCCCCATGACCACATCTGCATCACGGACCGCGTCCTGTATTGAAGTGCATAACTGCACCTGCAGACCCTGCAGCCCTGACGGGATCAGGGTCGGCGGTGCGGCCATCCGAACCGTTGCCCCCATTTTACATAAGCCCCAGAGATTGCTGCGGGCAACCCTGCTGTGTAAAAGGTCGCCGACGATGGCCACCTTTAAACCCCGTAGATTTTGTTTTTTCTCCCGTATGGTGAACAAGTCCAGCAAAGCCTGTGTGGGATGTTCATTCATACCGTCGCCGGCATTAATCACCGAAGCCTGGATATGCGGCGCGATGAGATGAGGCGCTCCTGACTGCGGATGGCGCAAGATGAGGATGTCGGTCCCCATCTGGTCAATGGTGCGGGCTGTATCCAGCAGGGTCTCCCCTTTGTTAACGCTGCTGCTGCTTGACGCGACATTAGCTGTGGCAGCACCCATATACTTTGCCGCCATCTCAAAAGATAAACGGGTGCGGGTGCTGTTTTCATAGAAAAGGGTAATGATCGATTTACCCTGCATATGGGCTGTTTTTTTGCTGCTGGACGCCAACACACGTTTCATGGTGGCGGCCGTGTCCAGAATCAGGTTGATTTCCGCCGGGTCCAGCGACTGGATTCCCAACAGGTCTTTTTCTTTCAGCTGCATATTATCTGCCTTTCTGCTCGATTTCATCGAGCAGGACGCCATCCTGGCCGTCCACTTCCCGAAGCATGACATGTACAACTTCACTGCGCGCTGTGGGAACATTTTTACCGATGTAGTCCGCCCGGATCGGCAGTTCCCTGTGGCCGCGGTCGATTAAGATGGCCAGCTGGATCTGGCGCGGCCGTCCCAGGTCAAAAAGCGCTTCGATCGCAGCCCGGCAGGTCCGTCCGGTATAAAGCACGTCATCGATCAGGACAATTTTCTTATCCTGAACAGCAAAGGGCAGGGATGTGTTATTGATCACAGGATGCTCAGCCAGCATACTAAGGTCATCTCGGTAAAACGTGATATCGAGCACACCGATTTCCGGCCGCATCCCTTCAATCTCTTCAATTTTGTCAGCGATACGCTCTGCCAGCGGTACACCTCGACGTTGAATGCCTACCAGGCAGAGATCCTCGAGGCCTTTGTTTTTTTCCAGAATCTCGTGTGCGATGCGGGTCAAAGCCCTGTCCAGCATTGCCTGGTCCATCAGAATGGCCTTTGGTTGTTTCATCTTCCTGCTCCTCCTCAAAAAAACCTTCCATGCCAGGCATGGAAGGTTCATCAACAGAAGCGACGGACAGGCATGACACCGGTCCGAAGAATCATATATTACCCTTCCAGCCTCTCTGGACTGCGTTAAAAGGTCCGTTTTCCAGGTGGCAGTTCACTGCCATCGTCATTATTTCATATTGATTGACAGAAAGCAAGAAGCTTGTTACTATATTTTGGTGACCTCAGCCCTGCACATCGGGGATGTGGCGGAATTGGCAGACGCAACAGACTCAAAATCTGTCGATCGCAGGGTCGTAAGGGTTCGAGTCCCTTCATCCCCACCATAGCACAGGCCAGTCGGATCATCCGGCTGGCGTTTTCTTTTTG
>JAAYLM010000209.1 GCA_012521915.1 Oscillospiraceae bacterium
GATCATCGCCGAACGCATCCGCGACAAAATCGCCGCGGCCAAGAAGAAAGGCATGCATACGGGCGGCATTCCTCCGATGGGCTACCGGTCGCATCCGGCCACGAAAAAACTCGAGGTTGTGGAGGAAGAGGCCGGCCTGGTCCGGCGCATTTTCGACGCCTATATCCGGCTGGGTTCGGCCCGGGACGTGGCTTGCGAACTCGAAGAAGAGGGACTTCGCACCCGGACGTTGGTCAGCCGCCGCGGGCGGACGCACGGCGGCGGGCCGTTCACGCCTGCATTCATCTACGCCATGCTGCAGAATCCGCTCTACATCGGCCTGGTCCGGCATCATGACAAGACCTGGCCGGGGGAGCAGGAGGGCATCATTGCCAAAAACACCTGGGATGCGGCACAGCATCTGCTGAAGGAGCATCTGCGCTTCGATGGACGGCGCCAGAAACGCCTCACCGCCCTGCGCGGACTGGTTTTCTGCGGCTGCTGCGGTGGACTCATGAAGGAGAGCTTCAGCAACCGCCTGCCGGGAAAGCGCTATCGCTATTTCATCTGCGGAAAGGACAGCAAGCGCATCCGTTCAACCTGTGCGTTGAAGCGCGTGCCGGCGCAGGAGCTCGAAGCGCTGCTGCTGTCCGAAATCGGCGGGATGCTGGCGAAGCCGGAAGTTCTGGCGGGCATCCTGCAGGCGGCAAAGGAGATATCGGAAAACGGGCGGTACCTGAAAATAGCGCAGGTGCGGAAGGCCTGCGCCGATCTCGGCAAAGTATGGGAAGTCATGTTTCCGGTCGAGCAGTATAAATTCATCCGCACGGTCATCGCCAAAGTCACGGTGTTTCCGGACCAGGTCAAGATCGAATATGACACAAGGGGTTTGGAACAGATCATCCTGGAAACAGAGGAGGTCGTCGCATGAGGAAGACAGAAAAGCTGGTCAATGGCAATATCGAAGTGAGCATCCCGGTCCGGCTGAAATATGATGGGCACAAGACGGTCATCGTGCAGCCGGACAAGCTGCCGGACACCTTGGAGCCCGGACAGATGACGTCGCTTCAGAAAGCGCTCGTGCAGGGCTTCCAATACCGTGACGCCCTGGAATCCGGGCAGGTGCACTCCGTCTCGGAACTCGCCCGCAAAGAGGGCCAGGAACGCGCCTTCCTTTTCCGGGCGCTCTCCCTGGTCAATCTCGCTCCGGACATCATCGGGGCCATTGTCAGCGGCATGGAGCCGCCTGCTCTCACGCTGGCCAGACTGAGAAAAGGCATCCCGGAGGACTGGAGCGAACAGAGGAAAGCGTTCGGCATGGAATAAAAAACTCCCGGCTGGCATTCCCTCGTGAGGCAGCCGGGAGTTATTTTGCGTTTGAAAGCAGGCGGAAAAGGACAGAGCCGGGCGCCAGCCTGGATTTCTCACTGCTCAGAAAAGGTGATGAAAAGCAAGTTTTTCAAATGCTTTTTACATCCAAAACAGAGAACTATTTTGAATAGCCGTTTTATGGTCTGCAAGCGCCGTAAAAACAAAATGCCCGAAAGACGAAAAATTTCAGCATTGATTATCAGTCACTTGCGACCTGTGTCTAAAATCGGAGGTGACACAGGTAGCTGACAAGGAATCTGAGCAGTTGAGCAAATTGGAGAGAGAAAAGTGAGGAAAACGGGTGTGCCAGGTGAAGCTCTGAGCTGTTTTCCCCTGGAATTTCCTGGGTAA
>JAAYLM010000210.1 GCA_012521915.1 Oscillospiraceae bacterium
GTCCTGCCAAAGACAAATCATCACTTTCGCCTCAGCGCAGAACAGGAAAGTCTTGTGTCTTATTAACCAGTTTATCGTTGCGATGCAAAATGACAAGTTCCATCCGTTCGTTCATGTGATACCTTTCCGGACAAGCGATCGTTGATCATGCATTGACGGACACAGTGCAGCTCGCCTATCATGATCTTGACTAACAGGCCTGCAGTTGCCTGAACCGGATCTGGTAGACACACCCGACGATTGGCGGATGCTGTCAATGCTACTGCAATGAGAGGATGATCTGCATGCATGAACCTATCTGCCGCTATATGCAAACCGGTCTGGTCCATTTCATGGCCTATCCTGAAATCATGAAAGGTGACGGGCCTATCCTGGAAACCGTGCGAAAAATCGCTCTGGATGACTTTTTCAACGCTATTGAAATAACCTGGATCAATGATGCCTCCGTGAGAGCTGCTGTCCGTGAGATGTTGGAAACCGCTCATATGACTGTTGCATTTGGGGGACAGCCCATGCTTCTGCAGTCCGGTCTGAATATCAACGATCTGGATGAACGCAAAAGGATGCAAGCTGTCGATCTGCTGAAAAAGGGTATTGACCAGGCCGTGGAAATGAACGCGGTCGCCTTCGCATTTCTTAGCGGCCCTTATGATGAAGCAACGAAGGACGCGTCTCTGGACGCCTTGATCCGCTCAACCTGTACCTTGTGCGACTATGCCGCAGCCCAATGTGATCTGTCCATCGTCCACGAAATTTTTGACTACGATATCGATAAAAAAAGCCTTATCGGGCCGGCCGACCTTGCACGGCAGTACGCTGAGGCGGTATACCGGTCCCATGATCGTTTCGGTTTGATGGCCGATTTGAGCCATTTGCCTCTTCTCAGGGAAACAGCAGAACAAGCCCTGGAACCTATTAAAGATTATCTGGTGCACGCGCATATGGGCAACTGTGTCGTCCGTGATCCGACATGCCCAGCGTATGGCGATCTGCACCCCCGCTTTGGCTTTCCCAACAGCGAAAACGATGTAGCGGAATTAACCGCATATCTGAGGGTTCTGTTTGATATTGGTTTTTTGAACACAGCAAACCCGCCGATTATCAGTTTTGAAGTCAAGCCGTACGGCAGTGAGGATCCCGATCTGGTGATTGCCAACGCCAAACGGGTGTTGGCAAAATCATGGGCTGCCCTGTAGTCCGCAGGTTTACCACAATATGCCGGTCAGCAAGGATCTATTAGCTGATGTGCCGGTGCAATCCAAAAACAGGAGGTTCATATGACGAAAATAGTTGTGTTGGATGGCTATGCCTTAAATCCAGGCGACCTAAGCTGGACCGTTTTTCATGATCTTGGCGAATGCGTTGTTTATGATCGCACACCAACCGACCAGATCCTCAACCGGGCTCGTGATGCCACGATCCTGCTGACCAACAAGACACCATTGACCGCCCGGACGCTGGCCAGCTTGCAGGATCTGCGCTATATCGGCGTTCTGGCGACTGGGTATAACATAGTCGATGTGGCAGCCGCGACAGATCTGGGTATCGTTGTCACCAATGTCCCGTCGTACAGCACCCATTCTGTGGCACAGATGGTTTTCGCCCTGCTACTGGAACTGTGTCATCATGTGCAGCTGCATAGTGATGCCGTTAAAGGCGGCGAATGGACACGCAGTCAGGATTTTTGCTTTTGGAAAGCACCTCTGATTGAGCTTCAGGGAAAAACCATGGGCATTGTTGGTCTGGGACAGATCGGCCGTCAGGTTGCCAAAATCGCCGATGCGCTGGGCATGCGTGTCCTGGCCTCAAGCCGAACACAAAAAGATCCGCTTGAATACCCTGGATTCAGGTGGGTGCCCCTGGATGAGCTTCTGCAGTCTTCCGATGTTGTAAGTCTGCACTGTCCCTTATTCCCGGAGACTGAAGGCATGATCAATAAACGAACACTGGCGCTCATGTCGGATAGCGCGTTTCTGATCAATACCGCCCGTGGAGGCCTTATTGTCGAAGCCGATCTGGCGGAGGCTTTGAACAACGGGAAAATCGCCGGAGCTGGCCTGGATGTGCTGACAGCTGAACCACCATCCACTGCCAATTCCCTGCTTCAGGCCAGAAACTGCCTGATCACACCGCACATCAGTTGGGCAACTGCCGAAGCCAGAACACGCTTGATGGTTATTGCAGCGGACAACCTCAGGGCTTTTCTGACGGGGCAGCCAGTGCATGTTGTTAAGAGCTGAGCACTAGCCTACGCAGTTTCATCCCGGCAGGCAAACCGTAACCGGCAGTCCTGCCACTTGTCTGGAGCCCTGGACGTCATCAGTCTGGTGCATCAGCTGAAACTGGCTGGGTGACAGCCCTTTGCGTGATCGGAACAGTCGACTGAAATAAAGCTGGTCGGCATAGCCGACAGTGTAGGCAACCTGTTTGATGGACAAGTCTGTCCTTTGCAGCAGTTCGGCTGCCATGCGCAGGCGCAGGTCAATGATATAGCCTTGAGGTGATTGTGCCATGCAGGCGCGGAACAAAGCGCTGTAGCGGCTGACACTGAGGTGTTCGATATCTGCCAGTTGACGAACGGTGAGCGGCTGGCTGTAATGTTTGTGTATGAATGCCAGTGAGCGAACCAGACGATCCTGGTCGACCTGGCTGCTCATCTGTTTATCTGCGGCTTTTCTCAAGTGCAGCAAAATCTGCAGCAGCAAGGAAGCTGACGTCGGTCGGAAGTAATCATCTCTGCGTAAAAACTGGTTGAACAAATCCTGAAAAAGACCCATAGCTACAGGATCGACGCCTGCCAGGAAAGGCGTCTGGCTATCCAGGCGGCAAGAATCCAAGATAGAGGATGCCATGCAGCCACTGAAATGCACCCAGTAATAAACCATTTCCTTGTCATCTGACTTGCTGTATCCTGTCGCGTATCCTGGTTTGTAAAGGATAAAATGACCAGCATCACAAGGCACTTCTTTTTTATGCAGATGAAAAGTCAATGAGCCGCGGTACAAATACATCAGATAGAAATCCCGGCGGCCTTGAGGCCGCCAGGTGGTGAATGGCCTGTTCAAGACAGTAATCCCTGTGCAATTAACCAGCAAATAGTCATCTGTGACCGCGATATTGCAGCCGTCCGGATCATCTGTGCGGTAATACGATTGGCTGTCCATCATCAGCACCTCTTCTGCAGCAATGGAAGTTAGTTGATTAATCCATATTAATACGATTTTGCTTTATTGTCAGTCGTCGGTTAAAGTCTATCATAAAATGCAGACAGGGCAAAGCCCGTACTGAGAACAAGCAGGACTTGCACATCAACGCCCTGGTAGAAAACCCGGTTAATCCATACATAGGTTTTTGCCCCACGATGCAGGATAGCACTGGGGCAACAATACGACAAGGAGGAGGTTAACATGAAGCTAGCCATAAACGCCTGGTCTGTCCCGGCTGATGTAACGTTTCCAGACCTGTTCAAGCAGATCGCGGCTGCAGGTTACGATGGCATAGAACTGAATCTTGACGCCGACAACCAGTCGGCACATGCCCTGACCATGGCCACAACCCATGAGGCGTTAAAACAAATCACCTCACTCAGTGCGTCATTCCAGCTACCTGTCTGCAGCGTCTCTTCTTCCCTTTATGGACGCGCACAACTTGGGTCTGCTGATCCTGAGGAACGCCGGCGCGGACAAGATATCCTGCGCCGTCATCTGGAACTGGCCAGGGCGCTGTCTGCTGACACCATTCTGGTCGTGCCGGGTGGTATCAGTGAATCTGTTGACCGTGTGACAGCTTATGCACAGGCACAAGCTTCGCTTGCCCAACTCAAAGATGAGATTGAGTCATCAGGCGTTGCTGTCGGCCTGGAGAATGTCTGGAACAGTTTTTTCTTGTCACCATCAGACATGGTCCAGTTTATCGACCAGCTTGACAGTCCCGCTATCGGCGCCTATTTTGATGTTGGCAATGTCGCGGTTTTTTCATATCCTGAACACTGGATTGAGATGCTGGGCCAGCGGATCAAGAAAATCCATATCAAGGATTTCCGTAAAGGAGCATCCTGGTATCAGGGTCATTTTGTCAATCTCTACGAAGGCAGCATAAATTGGTCCCGTGTAATCAACGCGCTGCGCGATGTCGGTTACGACGGCTGGCTTACTGCCGAACTCGGCACGATACCTCAAAATCCGCAGTATCTGTATCGCATTACGATTGACGCCATGCGTTGCATGATCAGCAAATAATTGCCGTCTTGCTATGAAAGGAGCCAAAACATGAAAAAGTATGCCATGATCGGTTGCGGCGGAATCGGCCAATACCATCTCAATCATCTGCTTCAGTTTCAAGATATTGAGGCAGTCGCTTTCTGTGACCTGATCCCTGACCGGGCAGCCGCGTTTGCCAAGCAGGCAGGTGGTGAGGTTTATACCGATTACCGCGAGCTTCTTGACAAAAGCCGTCCGGACATGCTGTTCATTTGCATTCCGCCCTATGCGCACGGTGATATCGAAATGGATGTGATCAAACAGGGCATCCCCTTCTTTGTTGAGAAGCCTGTCTCCCTGGACCTTAATCTCGCCAAACGCATCCGCGATGAGATCGCTCGAGCCGGCTTGATCACCGCAGTAGGCTTCCAGTGCCGTTACAGCAGCCTGAACCCGCCAACACGTACTTTTATTGAACAGAATGAGATTTCATTTGTCCAGTGTTCACGAATCGGCGGTGTTCCGGAAGTGTCATGGTGGAGAAATAAAACACTGTCCGGTGGTCAGATTGTTGAGCAGACCATTCACCAGTTTGACCTGATCCGCTTTGTTTTTGGAGAGCCTGTCAATGTGTTCAGTATGAATGCCCGTGGCTTTGTCCGTGACGTCGAGGACTATGACACAGATGATCTCAGTGTTACTGTCGTGCGTTTTGCCAATGGCGCTCTGGCCAGCATATCCACCGGCTGCTACGCCCAGGATGGCGCTGCTTTTGACAGCAAGCTGACCTTCAGCTCCCGCAAATCACGTCTGGACCACTATTTACTTCAGCGTGTCGACATTTATGGCATTGATCAGGCGATCACCAAAGACAGCGGCCTGGTTGTCAAAGGCGACGGTACCATGGCAGCAGCCGCTGCATCAGCCAACAGCGTCGATGATAATGGACAAGCCGGCCTGACCTGTGACCGCACCTTTGTCGAAGCGGTTATTTCCGGCGATGGCAGCAAGATCCTCTCGCCCTATGCTGACGCTGTCAAGACGCTGGCCTTTACGCTGGCCTGCAACCAGTCAATCGAAACCGGTCAGCCTGTTGACATGACCAAACTGCTGGCTGATTAAGTGCCTGTCACCATCGCTTTTTGACCATAACAGCCGATCAGTTACTCTTTTGTCCGTAATGCGGCTTCCCCACCCTGTATCGTAAGCGTGTTGACTTATTTGTGGTTGGTGCACCATACAGATCTGAAAAGCGGACAGATCCCCCCTTGCCCGATACCGGACAGTGGGGGGATCTCCTCTTCAGCTAAGGAAAGTAGAGTCTTGTTTATATGACCCCGATCCAAATGCTGCTGATCGTCTGTCCTCTGATATTCCTGGCCAGCTTCGTGGACAGCATAGCCGGTGGCGGAGGTCTAATCAGCATTCCCGCCTACCTCTTAACCGGCATCCCGCCACACATGGCCTTTGGCAGCAACAAGCTGTCTGCCGCTTCTGGAACCGCATTCGCGGCATTCCGCTTTTATCAGCACAGGAAAATCGATCTGCGCGGGGCGATACTATCCGCTCTTTTCGCGCTGGCAGGTGCTGTGCTGGGAACAAAAATAAACCTGATGATCGATGCTTCGGTCATCAAGCGTGTCATTCTCTTTGTCATCCCGCTTATAGCCGTATTTGTTTTGCTCAATGGCAAACAAGATCGCCAGCGCCCGAAGCTGGGCGGCCATGCGCTTGATCTGGTCTGCATCCTTGCCGGCTTCGGCATCGGCCTGTATGACGGGTTAATCGGGCCGGGCACCGGCTCTTTCCTGATTGTTATCTACACCTCTGTCGCGGGTTATGATTATGTAACCGCCAGCGGCAATGCCAAGATTGTCAACCTTGCATCCAATCTGGCCAGCCTGACGGTTTTCATCATCTCCGGCCAGGTTATCTATTGGCTGGCATTGCCTGCTGCGCTGTGCAGCATTCTGGGCGGCTGGACAGGAAGCCGCCTGGCCATCAGCCGTGGAAAAAAACTGATCCAGGCTGTGCTTGTCCTGGTCATGTTGGGTATCATCATAAAACTCGCCATAGACCTATCGGGCGGAGCTTAAGCTGGGCGATCGAAAAAAAGCCCTGCCAGGCAGGGCAGGGCTTCATGAATAAAACATGAGATGGCCTGTCATGGCCGATCATCAGCCAGAAAACGTTTGACAAAAGCATCATCCAGCAGATGCGGATACTGCCGCTGTACCCTGTCCAGTTCTTCCACCTGTCCCGGCGACAGGGTTTCTTCTTCATCCAGTGTCCAGATGCCCTCCATCAGGCCCTGGCGGCGCAGAATTTCATGAATCCCGGCAATACAGCCTTTATAGTGGTTTGCTGTATCAAAGACCGCGCTGTTGCAGTCAGTCATTTGATTAGCCAGTGTTAACCAGTGTGTCGCGACGGATGCCTGGTTTCTTTCTCGTTTCAGTTGTTCAAAAAGCTGTACAACCGTATGCGTCCAGACCGCCCAGTGCCCCAGCAGCCCGCCAGCAAAACGCGCCCGGAATTGCCGTCCGTCCTGAGTGAAGGTATATTCAGATAAAAGATCCAGCAGAATGTGGTCGTCATTGCCGGTATACAAGGCTATTTTGTCTGACCGGCTGCTTAACGCAACGGCACGCATCACATCCAGCGTGAGGTAGCGTTCAAACGGTGCCACCTTGATAGCAACCACGCCTTCGATTTCGCACAGAGCCTGCCAGTAGGCAAAACTGAAGACACGACCGCCTACGGCCGGCTGCAGATAAAAGCCAATGACCGGGGCTATCCGGGCAATAGCTTCTGTTCTGTCAAGGAGCTGTTCTTCACTGTGTCCGGACAGCCCGCCGGGGCTAAGCAAAACCGCGTCATAACCCAGAGATACAGCGGTTTCTGCTTCGCGCTCAGCCTGCTGCCGGGGGCCGCACACACCGGCAATACGAATGACGGTCCGTCCGGTTTTTTCTTCGAAGCGGCTGATCTCATTGGCGGCAATCGCCAGAACCGGTTGAAAAAGGTCAATGCCCGAATCACGTATTGCAAACTGTGTTGTATGAACCGCGACAGCCAGGCCTCCTGCACCGGCAGCCAGATAATACCGGATCAGACGGCGCTGACCAGCCTCATCAAGCGTCCTGTCAGCATGCAGCACCAATGGTATAGCCGGAATCACAGTGCCGTTCATCAATTGTTCTTTTGCCTGTGGGCGCATCAGTACTTCCCTCCCTGTTCCTCATAGTGGGTTGGTTTACCCAGACTGCGTCCGCCGGACATCAGCCATTCTGCCTGCCAGCGGATGAGTGTATTCAGCGACACTGTCGGGTATCCGAAACGTTCCATGCAACGCCCGGCATTGTTCAGATAAGCAGTATCGCCAGGTTCATCGACAAAAACAGGCTCTTTACCCAGATGATGGCCTAATTGCCTGGCGGCAAAGGTAACCGACACATTTTCCGCACCGGTTACATTAAGCACCTCAGCAGGTGAAGAAGCCAGGATTAACGCACGCAAAGCGACTTCATTGGCATAGCCTTGCCAGACGCAGTTGAAAGCGGCTGTTTTCAGTGAAATAGGTTCACCATGCATGATTTTGACTGCCAGATCATGCAGCACACCATAACGCAGATCGATTGCATAGTTCAAACGGTAAAGCAGGACTTTGCTGCCATACACGCGGGCAGCGTTCTCAAAAAGCCTTTCCCTGGCCAGGCAGCTCATTGCATATTCACCCACAGGCTGCGGCGGGCAATCCTCTGTACATCCGCCGCTGCTTAGGCGAACAGGCGGATAAATATTACCCGATGAAAAAACAACGATCCTGCTGTCGCGAAATCTCTGGGCAGTCAAAGCTGGTAAAGCTGCGTTCATAGCCCAGGTTTCCGATTCCGCGCCGGTTGTGCCGAATTTCCGGCCGGCCATGAAAATAATATTCGGAACATCCGGCAGTGACGACAAGGCTCCCTCTGCCAGCAAATCCTGAGGCAGAAGCGTTACACCATTATCCTGCAGATATGCTGTAGCTTGTTTGTCCGAAAAGCGTGAAACCGCCAGTACACGTCCCTTCGTCTGTGACAGCTGCCTGGCCCTGGCAGCCAGCACGGCCAGAGTTGGCCCCATTTTCCCGCCAGCACCTAAAATCATCAGGTCACCCTCGATCTGCTGCATATCAGCAATCAGATCTGGTCCGGGTGTAGCCAGCATCTCATTGAGCTTATTCTCATTCCACAAAATGTTCACCTCCATGATAACAGGCTCTTCCGCCTGATTTTCATTATATCACCAGAAAACCTTGACCTGCGGACTGCGTCCGACAGATAGGCTTGACCAGTATTCAAACAACCATGATATCACGACCACCGCCGGTCAGACAGCAGGTGCCTTCCGCTGTAACAACATAGGTCTCTTCAACGCCAACCAGACCATGACCCGGAACGCCGCATTTGGGCTCAATCGCCAATACCATCTGTTCTGCAAGAGGCTGACTCATCCCCCGGGCCAGAACCGGTGCCTCATCCACTTGCAGTCCGACGCCATGCCCCAGAAATCGCACCGGATCATCAGTATACCCCATAAAAGTCGCGTTAAGCTCAGCTGGCAGTTCATCAAGCACATGCTCATAAACCTCTGCCGGCACTGCACCAGGCCTGATCAGGCTTAAAGCTTGACGCAAAACCTGCCGGCAGGCTGCGTGTGTCTGCTTGACTTGTTCATCCGGAGGTACGCCAAATGAATAGATCTGTGTTTTATCGCTGTGGTATCCGGCAACCCCGTAACCGACATCGATAAAAACCAGATCACCTTTTTTCAGGTAACGGTGCCGGTCGCCAATAATGGGGACGGCTGGAGACATACCGCGCATGCCGCCGGGTCCATCAAAATTCGTCGGATAAAGTGAATTTTCGCCAAACCCCATTTGGCCGACAATCAGTTCCATCTGTGGCATGGCAAAGCGGGACACACCATGGTGCCCCTGCTTAAGCATTGCTGCATAAAGCTCAGCCAACAGATCCGTTTCACTCATTCCCTCACGAAAAAGGCCGGGGGCAATTTCCCGCAGCAACCGATCATGCTGGCGACCGGATTCTCTAATCAACGCCAGTTCGGCTGGAGATTTAACGGCCCGAACGGACTGAACCAGCCGATCTACAGGCCTGATCCGGCCCAGTCGAAAATAGTTTTGCAGCCGGTTCAAAGCCGCCAGTGTCATCATGTCCGCATCAAGGCCGATTTCCCCCAATTCCTGCGGCAGGAAAGGCCTCAGGTCACGATAGGAATCCACTTTGCTGATGATATCCAGCGGGCACTCCAGACATGCTCTGGTATAGCTTTTACGGACAAAATAACGAACAAAACCATCCTGGCGCAATACCAGCAGACCATCCTGCATCGTACCGGTCAGATAATACTGGTTGATTTTTCCGATCAACATGACGGTGTCCACATCCGGTAATGTATTTCGGATCAACTGCATCAGCTTGTTCTGACGTGATTTTAATTCTTGTGCTGACGGCGGGTCGAACATGATAAACTCCTCAATAGGGTACTTGACTTATTCTTTGTCTCTAGTTGATGCAACACATGGCATTCCAGCTGATCAACCAGCCAGAAAAAACTCATACCTCCTGCAGACGACTGCCAATTGTAATCAGAAAACGCTGCAGCGCCTCCCTGCCGTCCTTATCCGGTTTGAAGACACTGGCATCCGTCAGGACTTGCAGGAATTTTTCCGCTACGCCGTCTCGTACAACTTTTCTGGCTTCCTCAGGAGATAAAGACCCATGTTGCTGACGGCGCAGAGATTCAGCCCAGGGCTGGTGTACCGGTGACACGAGCACATTTTTACCCTGCAGATACTGTTCCACTTCCTCCAGCTCTGTCAACAGGCGGGCCGGCAGCACAGCCAGACCCATCACTTCGATCAGGCCAATATTTTCCTTCTTAATATGGTGAACGCCATGATGCGGGTGAAAGATTCCGAGCGGGTGTTCTTCGCTTTGCCGGTTGTTACGTAAAACAAGATCCATCTCAAAATCTGAACCACGCTTGCGGGCAATAGGCGTCAGCGTGTTGTGCGGTCCATTTTCGTCTTCTGCCACAATCTGCGCAGAAGGATCATGATATTTGCGCCAGCAACGTAGGATATAATCAGCCGCAGCAGCTATTTCGGCAGTATCCCGGCCGCTCAACCGGATCACAGCCATAGGCCAGTTAATAATGGAAGCATGCAGGTCAGGGAAAGTTGGCAAAGGGAAATGCATCAATGTCGCCGCCCGGGCCATGGGTAGTTCATAACGACCACCCTGATAATGGTCATGTGAAAGAATTGACCCGCCAACAATCGGCAAGTCCGCATTGGCTCCGACAAAATAATGGGGAAACTGCTGGACAAATGAAAGCAGGTTGTCCAGCGTTTTGCGGTCAATATGCATATCCCGGTGCTCCCGGGACAAAACAATACAGTGTTCCGGGTAGTATGCATAGGGAGAAAATTGCAGATACCAGCGTTCACCGCCCAGTTGCAGGCGGAGCATACGGTGGTTGCTCCGGGCAGGATACCCAACACGGCCGGCGTAACCTTCATTCTCAACACACAACTGACAACGGGGATAGCCTGTGTTGTGCTGCAGCCTCGCAGCCTCGATATCACGAGGGTTCTTCTCCGGTTTGGCCAGGTTGATCGATAGGGTCAGTTCTCCATAGGGAGAAAGCGTGTTGTAGATGACATTCCTGGCGATCTGCCTTGTCTGGATGTAGTTGGACGTCTGACTCAGCTGATAGAACCAGTCGGTCGCGGATCTGGCATCTTCACTGGCCAGCTGTTCAAACCGGGTCTGGATTACTGACGGCTTATCCAGGAAAAGATCCATCAAGTCAGACTGCAGCATGTCACGCAGATCAGTCAAATCCTCAATCAGGCAACGGCTTACAGCATAATCAACCAGCTGATCCAGCAATTCAGGAATGGCTGCTTCTGTTTGGACTGCCATTTCCATCAAATCAGAATCAGGTAAAAAACCAGACAGATCCAGCCGATGGCAAAGCCTGTTCAGCAGATAGATCTGATCCTCGCTGTTGACCAGACCTTCACGCAAAGCCGCCCCAACCAGCTGTACCAGAATATTTTCGATCTTTTGTTGTTTATTTATCAGCATAGTACCATACCCGCAGCGCCTTGTCGCAACACCTTTTTCAATCAAAGCTTACAATAACAGAAAATGAGGCTGGCTAGCAAGCATTGTCATTTTAAAGGATACCCGCCCGAGCATTATTCCGTTAGAATGAAAGGCAAAGCTGGACAAAAAGCTCAATGTTATCGAAGACATTCGCCGCACCGCCGGCCAGATGCTGCGGATCAATGCCGTCATCTATGTTTTTCTTACCATGAACGTCAGTATCTTTTTTATGCTGCGCATAGGCGGAGAGACACGTTCCTCACTGGTCATCGACTCTGGTTTCATCTGGTTTTTTGTCATACCGCTCGCGGTCGTGCTCAGCCAGTTCGCCCGCCCGCCGATGGTGTTGTTTTATCTGGTGCTGCAGTCTACTGAAGTGCTTAAGTTCCTGTTGGGGCTTTGGTATTTCCGGCGCGGCCGCTGGATCCGCAATCTGACCTGACCGATCAAGATAAAACGCTTTTCCAGCTGTTCACATGCCAGAGAAAAACAGTCATGTCAGATTTATTTAGCCGATAACCCGATATCAATCAAGGAACGTCTGGCATCTGCACAAAACGCCTGTTATGATAGAATCAGATTAGCGGCCAAGACATAAACCATCAAGACATAAACCATTAGGAGGTGCTCCAGATGAGCGGCTTTCAAAATCTGCCAAAACCCAAACCTGATTTTAACAACATGCTGAAAGTGCTCAAGCGGGAAAATCCATCTCGTCCGACATTGTTTGAGTTTTTTCTCAACGATGGCCTTTACGATTTAATTTGCGATGGCAGGACATTCCGGGATCATGACGGTCTGGGCAGCTGGCGCAAAAGGCTGTTCGCCTATTGGACAGCCGGATACGACTACCTCACAATCATGGCTTCGGATTTTGTTTTCAGCAAACCGGAAGTTCCGCACCTTGCCTCCATATCACAAAGCGCACCCGGCCCGATTTATGACCGGGATTCCTATAAACGTTATAATTGGCTCGATCCCGATGATTTCGGCCAGCATCGCCTTGA
>JAAYLM010000211.1 GCA_012521915.1 Oscillospiraceae bacterium
GATCAGATACAGGCCGCCAGCGAGAAAGGGGATAACAGCGATGAAGACCAATGAGAGTGACCGGTTGACACTGAAAGCCATGAACAGGGAGAAGGCAAACATCACAGGACTGCGTATCGCAACCCGGATGAGCATCTGATAGGCATTCTGAATGTTGGTGACATCCGTTGTAGACCGGGTGATCAGGCTGGCGGTCGAAAATCGATCAATGTTGAAAAAGGAAAAATTCTGAACGGAATAGAAGATATCATGGCGCAGATTTCTGGCATAGCCAGCCGAAGCCTTGGCCGCGTAGTGTCCGGCCAGGACACCGCAAAGCAGTGAAACAGCTGTTGCCAGGACCAGGGTGGCTCCCATCCTCAGGACATAGCTGACATTGCCGGCTTCAATGCCGAAATCAATAAGATAGGCCATTAAAAAGGGAATAAGTACTTCCAGTATAACCTCGAAAAAGATATAGAAAGGGGAAAGAAGTGAAGCTTTTTTTTGTTCCCTGATACTTTTTGCCAGCGTTCTGATCATAACAATCTCCATTTCAGGTCATCATGCGTGCGCGTTAAACGCTGTTTACATCAGCTGATATTCTGCTTGATCTTTTTCAGAATTTCGAGAAATCTACCAATCTCCTGCTCCGGTATGTTGGTCCGCAGACGATCTTCCATTTGTCTGAATTTTTCTGAAACCCGTTCATAGATGCTGCGGGAGCGAACCGTCAGTTTCAGACTTTTCAAACGCCGATCCTGTGGCACCGGTTCACGGGTGATCAATTGGTTCTGCTCCATCAATTTGATTAGGCCGGTGACGGTTGATCTTCGGATATCAAATTCCTTTTCCAGATCACGCTGAAAAACATCAACCAGCGCCTGTTCTTTTTTATAAATAAAAGCGATAATCCAGCCTTGCATGCTGGTCAGACCTTCCATGTCCTTGTCAAGACCGCTTTCATCGAGCCCGCGCTTGATCAGATTGGACATTGTCTTGATTTCAAATCCGATCGATGGCCGATCGTTCATCTTATCACCGCCTGTCATAAAGGATCGGTCGACCCGCGTTTGAACGGGTCGACCATAAATACCCTTGCAATGTTAGGACGCTAACATGTTATCATGATCAATTTTATCTGTCATCAGTTATTTTCAAAGAAACGGGAAAAGTGGCCATAGCCATCTTGTGACAACGGAACGAAATTGAGCATGTTTGCATTCCTGTTGATGTTAAAATGATATTTACAGATGTAATCGTCGTTAGGCGTGATCTTGAAGGAGATGGAATAAAGTGAATATCTATTGGGGCGATATCCATAATCATTGTGGCATTACCTATGGCTTTGGTAGCCTTGAAAACGCAATTTCAGCCGCCCGCAATCACCTTGATTTTTGCTCAGTCACTGGTCATGCTATGTGGCCTGATATGTATGAAGGTATTGCTGAACTTAAATTTGCGATGGACTATCACAAAAAAGGATTTAAAAAACTTGCAGACAATTGGGATAAGGTTCGTAAAACCATCATGGAAGCAAATACAGCTGGTGAATTTATCACTTTTCAGGGCTATGAAATGCACTCTCGTAAATATGGCGATTACCACATTGTTTCGCCTGACGATCAGCTGCCGCTGGTTGAAGCCCGATCACCTGCTGACCTGATTGCCAAAATAAGCCCGGTACAGGCAATCGCTATTTTACATCATTCTGGTTATACACCCGGATATCGTGGCGGGAACTGGCAGGAATTTAATCCTGAAATTTCTCCGGTCGCAGAGGTTTATTCAAAACATGGGTGCGGGATATCAGACCGTAGTCCTTACCC
>JAAYLM010000212.1 GCA_012521915.1 Oscillospiraceae bacterium
GGCATTTCTGCTGCGGCAAGGGCATTGGCCGCGCCGGTCGAAGCGCCGCGCATGCTCACAGACCGGCCGCTAACTCCCCGCAAATCAATCACAGCGGTATTGGGATGCGCCCGGTCCAGCTGCCCCAATGTGAACGTGTAGTTCAGCCCGGCGGCCTGTGCCAGCTGCCTGCTCTGGCGAATGCGCTCGTCATCCGGAGACAAGCCGAGCAGGCCGGCCAGGATGGCCTTATCTGTGCCGTGGCCGGAACCTGTACGGGCAAACGAACCATGCAGCCCGATCGTAGCCAGTAGCGGTTTTTCCGCAAGGAGTATGCTGGCGATCTGTCCGAGGCGGACAGCGCCGGCAGTATGGGAACTGGAGGGGCCGACCATGACCGGACCGATCACATCGAAGCAATTCATCGCCAATCAACCTCGCTCGCAGGAAAATAGCCGGAGATACCTGGTGTCACTGGGAAGCATGGTAGCGCAACACAGCCTGGCGGGCGGCCTGCACCTCATCAATCCGGGCGACCGTTGTATGTTGAGGCGCTTGCCGCACCAGCTCCGGCTCTGTATTTATTTCTTGATCGATTGCCAGCAGAGCATCAGCGAAAGCATCCAGGGTTTCCTTGCGCTCTGTCTCGGTCGGTTCAATCATGAGGGCCTCTTTGACAATTAACGGGAAATAGATGGTCGGCGGATGGTAGCCATAATCCAGCAGCCGTTTGGCGATATCCAGCGTGCTGACCCCGCGGGCTTTCTGCCTGGCTCCGGAAAAAACAACTTCATGCATGCAGAAACGATCAAAAGGCAGGTCATAGGCTTCCGCCAGCCGGACACGCAGATAGTTGGCATTGAGCACTGCGCTCTCGGCAACATGACGCAATCCTTCTGCCCCGTTCGAGCGGATGTAGGCCCAGGCCCGCAGCAGAACCGCGAAATGTCCGTAAAAGGACTTGACGCGCCCGATCGACCGGGGCCGGTTCTCCTCAAGTGCCAAAGTGCCGTCAGCCAGACGACCGACCAGCGGTTGCGGCAGGAAAGGTTCCAGCTCTTTTTTGACGCCAACCGGCCCGGCACCTGGCCCGCCTCCGCCATGCGGTGTGCTGAAGGTCTTGTGCAGATTAAGATGAACCACATCGAAGCCCATATCGCCCGGACGGGTAATGCCCAGGACGGCATTAGCATTGGCCCCGTCATAGTAAAGCAGGCCGCCTGCCTCGTGGACCAGGTCGGCGATTCGGGAGATCTGCTTCTCAAACAAACCGAGCGTATTTGGATTGGTCAGCATCAGTCCGGCTGTATCCGGCCCCAGCAGCCCACGCAATGCGTCTACATCAACACAGCCATCACTGCCTGATGGCACTTCAACCACCTTGAAGCCGGCCATCGTTGCGGATGCGGGGTTGGTGCCGTGCGCGGAATCCGGCACCAGCATGATCCGCCGTTTGTCTTCACCACGGCTTTGGTGATAGGCTCGGATCATCATCAGGCCGGCTAATTCACCCTGTGCCCCCGCGGCTGGCTGCAGGGTAAAGCGGTGCATGCCCGTGATTTCACAGAGCATCTTGTCGAGATCGAACATTATGTTGAGAGCGCCCTGAACCGTATCCCGCGGTTGCAGCGGATGTAACTGGGCAAAACCGGGCAGCCTGGCTATTTCTTCGTTTATTTTCGGGTTGTATTTCATGGTACAGGAACCCAGGGGGTAAAAGCCGCTGTCCACGCCATAGTTCATCTGCGAGAGGCGGGTATAGTGGCGAATCACATCCACCTCTGCCACTTCAGGCAGTTGCGGCAGTTGCTGCCGCAGCCGGTCCTCGGGAATCAGATCAGACAAAGGGCGCTGCGGACCACGAACCGGCGGCACCAGTTCACTGTGGCTGCCGGGCTGGCTGATCTCAAAAACAAGGGGTGTCTGCAGCATCATGCTTTCAACCCTCTTTCTTCCAGATAACGCCTTACAGCGTCTACAAAGCGGTCAATTTCAGCTTCTGTCCTTTTTTCCGTTACAGCCAACAGCCAGGTATTCGTCTGTGCAGGCACGATTTCGGCCAGCGGCAGGCCGCCGATAAAACCCTCTTTAAGCAAATAACGGTTCAGATCATGGAGATCCCCGCTGAAGCGGACAGTAAACTCACGGAAAAAAGGACCATCGAACAAGGGCTGAAAGGCAGGTAGTTCCAGCAAGCGATTGCGCAGCAAGTGGGATCGGCGTACGCAAAGCTCCGCAACGCGTGCCAGCCCCTGCGGTCCGTTCAATGCCAGATAGATCGTTGCTGTCAGCGCATTCAAAGCCTGGTTGGTGCAGATATTGGATGTCGCCTTCTCTCTCCGGATGTGCTGCTCCCTGGTCTGGATCGTCAGCACATAGCTGCGTCGTCCGCGGGCATCGGTGGTCTCACCGACAATCCGGCCGGGCATGCGTCTCAGGAGATCACGGCGTGCTGCGAAAAAGCCCAGAGAAGGGCCGCCGAAAGGCATGCCATTGCCAAGCGACTGGCCATCACCGGTCACAATGTCTGCGCCGGCAGAGCCGGGAGACTGCAGCACACCCAGGGACAGCGGATCACAGCTGACAAGGAACATGGCCTTGCTGTCTGCGAGGCATGCACCTATTTGAGCCAGTGGCTCGATCACGCCATAAAAGTTCGGATTCTGGACAATCACCGCAGCGACATCCTCATGCAGCAGCTGCTGCACGATAGCCGGGTCGGTCTCTCCGCTCGCCGGGCAACCGGCCAGCTCTTCAATACGCAAATCGCTGAAGCGGGCATATGTTTCCAGGACAGCCCGGCTGTCCGGATGCAGACCTGCAGAAACCAGCAGGCTTTTTTTATGTGTTGCCTGGGCAGCCAGTAAAGCAGCTTCAGCCAGAGCGGAAGCACCGTCATACATGGAAGCATTGGCTACATCCATCTCAGTAAGCTGGCAGATCATGCTCTGGAACTCAAAGATGGCCTGCAGGGTACCCTGGCTGATTTCCGGTTGGTAAGGAGTGTAGGCTGTGTAGAATTCCTGGCGGGCTGTCAGGTTTTTCACTGCGGCAGGCACATAATGGTCATAGGCCCCGGCACCAAGAAAACAGACCAGCTCACTCAGATTCCGGTTTCGCGCCGCGACCTGCTGCAGTTCTGATGCCAGTTCCATCTCGCTCAGCGGCGCCGGCAGATTAAGCTGGCGCGCCAGCCGCACCTTCTCAGGAATATCAGCGAAAAGTTCGGCCATGCTGCGCACCCCGACCGCCGACATCATGTCTTTTTGCTGCTGTGGCGCGGCAGGCACATAGTCAGCCATCGTCATCCTCCTTGGCGCACAACACCTGGTAGTCCGCTTCATCCATAAGTGTCTGCATCTCCTCCGGCCGGCTTGGTTCCAGCCTGGCAAGCCACTGTTCAAACGGTTGTTCATTCAAAGCTTCCGGTGATGCCTCCAAATCTTCATTCACGGCGATAACCCTGCCGGAAATTGGTGTATAGACTTCCGAAGCCGCTTTCACAGACTCCACAACCCCCAGGACATCACCAGCGGACAATTCAGCGCCCACTTCCGGCAGTTCGACAAAAACTACATCGCCCAGAGCGTGCTGGGCATAATCGGTGATCCCGATTAACACCTGGCCATCCTCGGACAGAACCCATTCGTGATCTTTTGAATAAAGCCGATCATCTCTCGTTTCCATCTTTTTCCCTCAATTGCTTACTTCTCTCGATGATGTATTTTTTCCCGTTAAGCCTATGATGACACACTTTTTTGTTTATGTGCGCCGTCGGCTGTAAAATGGCAGGGGGACAACGACAGCCGGAACAGGCCGTTCCCGGATCATCACATCCAGCATCGTACCGGTTTCTGTCAGGCTGCTCGCAACCAGCGCGAGCGCAAGGTACTTCTGCACGGTCGGCGCGTAGGTCCCGGAGGTGATCTGGCCGACCGGCTGTCCGTTATGCTGCACGCTGTAATGCGACCGCGGCACACCACGGCCAACCATCTCCAGGCCGATGATTCTGCGCCGTGTTACGGCAGCCTGTTCCAGGAGTTTTTCCCTGCCGATGAATGCCGGCTTGTCCAGTTTGACAAA
>JAAYLM010000213.1 GCA_012521915.1 Oscillospiraceae bacterium
AAGCTGATTGAGCTTGTCAGCTACCTTGCGGATGATATGTGAGGACAGCTTGCTGACATAAGCGTCATTCTGCAGGAAACTGCGTGACACATTGAGTGGCAGATCAGGACAGTCGATGGCACCTTTGAGCAGAAAAAGAAATTCCGGGATAATTTCCTTGATGTTATCGGCAACAAAAACCTGGTTGTAATAGATCTTTATGCGCCCTTCCAGCGATTCATAAACATTCTCTGAACGCGGGAAATACAAAATTCCTTTCAGTTTTAAAGGATAGTCCATATTGAGGTGAATCCAGAATAGCGGGTCACGATAATCATGGAAGGTGTTTCTGTAAAACGCCTTGTATTCTTCATCACTGCAGTCAGCCGGCTTTTTCAGCCAGAGCGGCGACACATCATTGATCGGCTGCTTCTGCGGCTCGGCAGGTTCAGGTGCAGACTCGTCTTCAGGTGCTTCTTCACCCTTTTCGGCTGCTTCCTTTGCCTTCTTAGCACGTTCTTCAGCCTGCTTTTTACTTTCTTCTTCGCGTCTCTTGCGCGCTTCTTCTTCAGCCGCAACATCCGTGAAATAAATGGGAAACGGCATGAATCCACAGTATTTTTCCAGAATTTCCCTGATCTTATTGTCCTTAAGGACATCCATGCCCTCATCTGAAAGTGTTAAGGTGATGCGCGTGCCACGCCTGTCATAATCTGACGGACCCATGACGTAGGACTGGCCATCTTCACTTTCCCAGCTGGCGGCCTCGGCTTCAGGTTGACAGGATCGTGTATCGATACGAACCTTGTCCGACACCATAAAAGCCGAATAGAATCCCAGGCCGAAATGACCGATGATGCCTTCGCTTTCCACGCCTTTGTCTTTATATTTTTCCACAAAATCCATCACACCGGAAAATGCGATCTGGTTGATGTATTTCCGAATCTCTTCTGTGGTCATGCCGATGCCGTTGTCTTCAACAACCAGCAAGCGGGCTTCACTGTCAAAAATGACCTTAATGGTCAGCGCATCTGTCTCTGCAAGCTCGATTTCACCGATGGCTGCCAGTCGACGCAGTTTGGCGTTGGCGTCTGCGGCGTTGGATACCAGCTCACGCAGGAAAATATCCCGATCTGAATAAAGCCATTTGCGGATAATGGGAAAGATATTTTCAGTGTTGACTGATACATTGCCTCGTTCTTGGTTCATCTGTATATTCCTCCTGTTAATGGGCTGAAAGCAGCCCGTAATGTCACTCCATTCATTTTTTTGGATTGAACAGCTGGAGCTTACTGCACTCGATGTTGGTCAATGTAATTTTGCACGAGCTGCATATAGGCTTTGTAGAGTTTAATAAAAAACGGGTCATGTGCCGATTCCATAGGCAGATCTTCTATAGCCCTGATGGGCAGAAGATCAATGGGGGATCCGGAAAGGAAGGCTGTCCGGATTCCGCGACGGCGCACATCATCAAGCGTCAGCAGGTCGACGGTCAGTTCCAGCTGTGCATCCGCGATGGCCTGCAGCACATATCGACGGGTGATCCCCAGCAAAACCCGCTCATCCGGGGCTGAAACAACCTGATTCCCACTAATGAAAAACAGGTTGGAGCGTGACCCTTCTGTCAGGTATCCCTGACGGTCTGCCAGCAGCAGCTCGCTGCAGGGACCGAAAGGTCCAGGCCTGGCAAAACGTTCAGCCACAGCCTGTTTGTAATCGGCATGAATCACTTTTGTATTGGGGTCCGGCCTTTCCCATAGCAGGATCCCAGTTGCGACACCCTCAGCGATCTTCTGGTTGTCCGTGTATTATGACGGGGTCAGATGCATGACGCGCAGATGCCTGGTCAGCACGATTCTCAGGTTGGCCTCAGTCAGGCTGTTGGCCTTGACAAGCATCTGCCCTTCCGCAGCCAGGTCTGACGGAATGGCAAACGAACGGTCAACTGACCTGTTAAGCCGTTCCAGGTGATCCTCCAGGAACAGCGGCACGCGCTGGACCACACGGATCACCTCATAATACATACGTTCATCCTGTGGCTGAAATAAAAATCCAGCCTCAGCGGCATCTGCAGATAGAAGTTTTCCGTTCAGCAGTACCGACTGACCGGCCAGCGCGTCAATAATGGGATAAGGCATGCTGTCTGTCTCCTTCTCTTTGATCATGATCCCTAATCATACCACAGGCGATCAAGCTTGTGAAATGAGGCCCAGCGTTTGCAGATGTCGGCCGATATGCTTCTGCAGTGCTTGACTGTAGGCTTCCTCATCCTGGTTGAGCAAAGCATAAATGCGGGGCCGGAAGCGTTCTGATCCGTCGTCATAACGTGATTTCAGCAGCAGGCCGTAAGTGATGTGCAAAATCTGGCGGGCATCATCCTGGTTCATCAGATCAGCCAGCTGATCATCATTCAGGTTATCCAGCGGTGCGACATGATCCGGGTCGGCGCTGATGTGGTAATACTGGCGTGCTTCATCAAGGTGTTCCATCGCATAGGCATGCATATCCCGGTAAAGCGCAGGATCACGGGAAGCGATCACGCGGACAGCCTCCAGCCAGTTGGTTCCGGCCGTTTTCAGGTGGTAGACCTGACCGGTCATTTCTCCGACAGTGGGAAAAACAGAGAACTTGTCTGATCCGGAATGCACACTGATTTTATAGCCAAAAAGCCGGGCAATCAGGCTGTGCACGGCAAACTCGCGACGGAACTGTTCAATGTCGCCCCTGTAGTCAATTCCTTTCTGGAATTCTCCGCAAAATCGCGGGGCCGGGCTGATCATACTGACACCAAGATCAATCAGCGCGGTGGCAACAAAGTAATGTGCTTCCGGTGATGTGGACGTTAAGGTTTCATCGATTGACAACTCAAAGTCAATCGCCCTTTTACTGGGCTCGATGTAACCGGAATAGATCTTCGAGGCATGCCGTATGGCATCTCGGTAGATCAGAACAATCCGCCGTACCTCGTCCGGCGTATACGTCAGCTTCACCGCAGCATCAAGTGTGATTTCCTTATTAAACCAGCGGGATTCCAACTCAGCCCGCTCGTCACCAGGAAGTTGGGCGTAACGTTCAGATACAGCAGCTTCGCTCAGATCTGGAACGTCGTTCTGTATGTGTTCTGAACAATCCAGCGTGATCATGCTGACACCGCAGTCAAGAGCCATCCGGACTTCCTGTTCTGTTTTCAGATGGTCGCCGTCCGCCCCAAAACCTTTTTCATAGCCTTCCTGGAATACCGCCCAAGAGGCGGCAGCAAGAACATCATCATAGGTGCGGCCGGTTAGGTTCAGCTCGCGGATGGACTGCTGTGCCAGCACAGGGAAAACATCGTAGTCTTTCACCAGGCGCAAATGTCCGGGGGATGCCAGGCCGAGCCGGTCACCCAGGCCGATGGAAACAGCCCGACCTCGCTGGCTGACCGGTCTGGTAAAGGGAAAAATTTCCCGAATGACGCGGCAGTTGACCAAATCGATCGGACAGATCTTGGCAATAGAGCCGTTGCATTCGATTTCATCGCCGTTAAATCGATCGGCGATCGCTGAATGCGGAAAAACAACCAACACACGCTCATCTGCTTCTTTGGCCATGAACAGCGTGACACCATCAACACGCTGCAGTGAGCGAGCGTAGATCCCGCATCCCGGATCGCGCTCAACCGCTTCCCTCAGTTGTTCCAAGTCTACCTGAGGCTGGCAGATCAGTGCGCATAAATCTCTCCAATTGTTCATGACAAGTCCTCCTCGATTGCCTTAAAGGCGGTTATCGCGGATCCGACGCTGGACGTCCAACTGTTGACAGATACAATCAGGGACAAAAGCGTGCACCCGCCTCATGAGTATACCTAAAATTCATCATTTTTTCATCTCTCTTCTCAGAAAGAGGCTTTGCGGATCATACCTTTTGGTTTATGATAGCGCCATACGGGTGTCTTGCAGTCAAAATCTGCCAACCTAATGCAACAAAATGCAACAAGCAGACACGTTGTATGATTACGGATATTTATGCATATTAGGCTTTGACAATTATGATAAAATTGTTTTATAATAGAGTTTAAGAATATTTGCTAAACATAAATTATTATTATTATTCATGTTCTTGCATATTATTGCATTGTCATGAAATGGAGGGAACCATGGTTAAAGAAAAAATCCTGTTGGCTTATTCCGGAGGACTGGATACATCGATCATCATCCCCTGGCTGCTGGAACACTACGACTGTGAAGTGCTGGCTATGGCCGGTGAGGTCGGGATCGGTCTCGATCATGCCGCTTTGCGGGAAAAAGCGTTGAAATGCGGGGCATCGGCTTGCTTTATCGAGGATATCGCCGAGTCCTTCATCACGGATTACATTTATCACTCATTGAAGGCCGGTGCGGTTTATTAGGGCAAATACCTGCTGGGTACATCTTTTGCCCGCCCGATCATAGCAAAACGCATGGTTGAAATCGCTCGCCGCGAAGGCTGCACGGCTATCGCCCATGGCTGTACAGGCAAAGGCAATGACCAAGTCCGTTTTGAATTGACCGTTAAGGCGCTGGCACCCGAACTGAAGATCATCGCGCCCTGGCGAATCTGGGATATTAAATCACGTGATGAGGAACTTATTTATGCCCAGGAACGGGGCATCCCGGTTCCGGTCACCAAGGAAACCAATTACTCACGCGACATGAACCTCTGGCATTTAAGCCATGAGGGCATGGATCTGGAAGATCCAGCCAATGAACCAAACTTTGCGAAACTCCTGCAGTTGGTTGTGCCCCCGGAACAGGCACCTGATAAACCAGCCTATGTCACCATTGATTTTGAGCAAGGTGTGCCTGTCAAGGTGGACGGCCAGGCGTTGCCGCCGGTTGAGCTGCTGAAAAAGCTTAATGAAATTGGCGGTGCGAATGGTATCGGTATTGCCGACATCGTTGAAAACCGCCTGGTTGGCATGAAATCACGCGGTGTATATGAGACACCGGGCGGCACCCTTCTTTATGCGGCACATCGCGAACTGGAACTGCTCTGCCTTGATCGCGACACCCTCCATTACAAGGATCAGGTCGCCCTGCGCTATGCTGAACTTGTTTATTTTGGCCAGTGGTTCCACCCGCTCCGAGAGGCGCTGGATGCCTTTGTCAACCAGACTCAGCAGACGGTCAGCGGAACGGTTAAGCTCAAGCTGTATAAAGGAAGCGTGATGCCGGCCGGTTCGACCTCCCCCTACTCGCTTTACCAGGAAGCGTTGTCAACCTTTGGTGAAGATGATGTATACGATCAAGCTGATGCCGGCGGTTTCATCAACTGCTTTGGCCTGCCGCTCAAAGTCATAGCCCAGATGAAACAGCGCAACAACATATCTTGACCACGATTGAACACTGAAAGGAACACCTATGCCCTTACCACTTTGGACAGGACGTTTTCGCAAAGGACTGGATCGTCAGGTAAACGCCTACAACGCCTCCATCAGTTTTGACGCACGGCTTTACCGCCAGGATATCCTGGGCAGCATGGCTCACACAACGATGCTTGCCGGTCAGGGCATCATCAGCAAAGAGGATGAAAACGCCATCCGGCAGGGACTTCATGAGATCCTGGACGATATGGACGGCGGACGGCTTGTTCCTGACCCTGACGCTGAAGACATCCATATGTTTATCGAGGCAGAACTGACGCGACGTGTCGGGGATGCCGGGAAGCGGCTGCATACCGGCCGCAGCCGCAATGACCAGGTTGCCCTTGACCTGCGTCTCTATCTGCGTGATGTCTGCCTGGAAATAAGAGAAGGTTATCTCGCACTTTACCAGACTCTGATCAGCATCGCTCGCCAGCACCTTCATACCATTATGCCGGGCTACACCCATCTGCAGCGGGCCCAGCCAGTCACACTCGCCCACCATCTCATGGCTTATGTTGAGATGCTGGCCCGTGATATCGGCCGTCTGGACGATATGACACGCCGCATGGATGTCATGCCGCTTGGTTCCGGGGCACTGGCCGGCACCACCTATCCCCTGGATCGGGAACAGGTCGCCGGCATCCTTGGCTTTTCTGCGATTAGCCTGAACAGCATGGATGCTGTTTCAGACCGTGATTTTGTCATTGAACTGGCTGCCGCCTTAGCCCTTTTCATGGTTCATGCTTCCCGGCTGTGCGAAGAACTGATTCTCTGGTCCAGCCAGGAATATGCCTTCATCGAACTGGATGATGCCTACAGCACCGGCAGCAGCATCATGCCGCAGAAAAAAAACCCTGACGTTGCTGAATTGACGCGAGGTAAATCCGGGCGGGTTTTTGGCAACCTCATGACTTTGCTGACCATGATGAAAGGGCTGCCCCTCGCCTACAACAAAGACATGCAGGAAGATAAAGAGGCGATTTTTGATTCTGTCGATACCGTCAGACTTTGCCTGCCAGCATTGACCGGGCTGATTGAATCCATGAAAATCAACACAAACCGTATGGCAGAGGCAGCCGCAGGCGGTTTCACCAATGCTACCGACCTAGCCGATTACCTTGTGCTTAAAGGTGTGCCTTTTCGCAATGCGCACGAAGTGTCCGGCCAGCTGGTTCGTTTCTGTCTGGATCGACAGTGTGCCCTGCAGGATCTGACCCTCGATGAGATGAAGGCTTACTCCCGGTTTATCGAAGAAGATGTTTATGAAGCCATTCGTCTGGAAAACTGTGTAGGGCGGCGCAGGCTGCCGGGAGGCCCCGCGCCTGAAACCGTTCTTGCGGCTTTAGATCAGGCTTCAGCCCGTTTCTGAACATCAAAACAGCTGATTGCGCAGAACAGGCTGATCATTCTGAATCGCTATAGCTCTTCGATCTCCGGATCAAACTGCAGTGCCAGTTCCTGCCATTTTCTCACTTCATCTTCCAGTCCAAGGATCCGGTACAGCAAAGCCTTGCCGTGGCAGGCATCAGCGCTATGTTGATCAAGCAGAAGCGCCTGGTCATAGCAAAGCTGGGCTTCATCAAATTCGCATTGTTGAGCCAGGGTATTGCCTCGGCCAATCCAGGCGGTCACATGATCCGGAGCCAGACGGATTGCCCGGGAAAACGAGGCCAGTGCCTGGTCAAATTCGCTGCGGTAATACTGTATCATCCCTTTGTTGCACCAGGCATCAGCATAATCATCTGATTCCGCCAGAGCCTGGTCGACCAGATCAAGAGCTTGCTCGTCATCGCCATCCAGATGAAGGACATAAGACAATTCGTTCAAGGCAAACGGATTGTCCGGCTCCAGCTTTACAGCCCGCTGCAACAGGCCTCTGGCCAGATCATCTTCGCCGCGGCGCACTGCGATCATGCCCAGAATCACATAGGCGTTGACATAATTTACATCAATCTGCAGGCAACGCCGGCAGATTTTTTCGCAGTCATCAAGATACCCTGCGGAAAAAAGGACATCCGCCATTTCATAATAGATGTCCGGATCATCCGGATAAGTCCGCCGCAACCGGTTAAAACAACTTAAAGCTTCCTGGTCGCGCCCCAGCATGGACAAGCACTTCCCTTCTCCGCGCAGTGCGTCATACGCCTGAGGATCATGGAGCAGGGTTTGGCGAAAATCAATCAGTGCTTCTTCATACTGACCCATCTGCATGTTTACAAAGGCTCGCGCGATCAGGCAATTAGGATTGTCCGGCGCCAGCTGGATGGCCGTATGCGCATCTGCCATAGCCCGATCATACTGTCCCTGCAAAAACCAGGTGTTGGAGCGCATGCAGTAGCCTGTGAAGTCATCAGGGAACTGTAAGATCAGCTGATCACAAATTTTTAAGCTAAGCTTGTAGTCGCCTTTTTGCTTAAGTAGACGGGCTTTAGTCAGAAGCAGTTCATATCGTTCCGGAATAATCTGCAGCGCCCGCTCAAGCCAGAGCAGCGCCTCGTCCGCACGATCAGCAAATTCAAGGGCAATCACAGCTTCCAGGATGAACTCCCCACCGTGGCCATATTCAGGGTTTTCCTGACAAAAGTCAAACCACTCAGCCGTGATCTTCAGGATGTCATCTACAGCCTGGTTTTGTCTGGCAATGCTCAGACGCAGCAGGGCGTCGAGGCGCCGGATAATCTTGTCACTGACCTGGTTGCTCATGGCTGTCTGCTTGTCACGTTCAATGTACACAGCGACTTCTTCCGGCCATTCGTTAAGCATGCTTGTCAGATAGAGACGCAGGACTGGTGCCCAGCGCAAAGCAAGCCGTCTGTCCATCTCTATCGTTTGGCGAACCAATATGCGGTATGTTTTCTTTTGATCCGCCAGCAGGGTGCTGGCCTTGATCCAGTCAGAAAGGCGCTGGTAAGCCAGATAAACATCTTCAACCTCTGCCTGCAGCCAGATCGAGGCCAGCTGGTGACACATCAAAGTCTGGCTGCCGTCACTGATGGCCTTGATCTGCCGGGCAGCTTCTTCGTATTCACCGCGCATCAGCAGACGCACGACATCCAGTGTTTTGTACAAACGACCGCCTTGGCTATCGGCATCACCCGGGAACGATGGAAGCGGTTCATCTGCCAGCAGCACATCGATCAGATGCTGTTCATTGTCAAGCAGATCCAGCCATTTGCTTTCAGACCTCATTGATCCAACCCATCATTGTCATACCGGCTGTTCACATTGGAATTCCGGCAACAACCGCAAGGCTTAGCACCGCGGTCATATCCATTCCTGACGCTCATATTGGCATTTTTTCCTTTGTTAACCATTCTTATCCTTCTTATCTTATCCTATATCATTCCCCAAAATATGTTATAGGCTGTAAACCACAAGTGGCCTGGCCAGTTCAGCGGTGGCAAAATGGGTTTTCGCCTCTGCCAGAATTTCTGCCGGATCAATCAGCGGCAGGAGATGTGTCAACAGCAGTTGTCTGACCTGGCAGGTTCTGGCCAGTGTAGCACACTCAGCAGC
>JAAYLM010000214.1 GCA_012521915.1 Oscillospiraceae bacterium
CCAGAAAGGCGGGATGGAGCTGCATATGCAGCAGTACAGCCAAACAGGTGTTCTAGCCAACTTCATCGGCATGACAACAGATTCCCGCAGCCTGCTTTCCTACACACGGCATGAGTATTTCCGGCGCATTTTCTGCAATCAGCTGGGAACCTGGATCGAAGACGGGGAATACCCGGCAGACTGGCCGGCCTTGACCAACCTGATCGAACGTGTCTGTTGGAAGAATGCCATCAGCCTCTTTGCCTGATTCCTGCTGCCTGAGCTGATACAGCCTGAACAGAAAAAAGACCGGCTGCGCAGCCGGTCTTTTTTTGTACCATATAACATAGCATTGCCATGGCTTTTTTCACTTTCTTTCGTCGTGCGAGGTGGAAAAGTTTTTTTTATGATTAGCGTATAACAACCTTTTGAAACCATTCGTCACGCCTGACACGACGGACAAACAAGATGGTTCGGCCAAGCCAGTCCACATACATGGCGATCCAGACCCCCAGGACACCCCAGGGCAGGATGACCGCAAAGATATAGCCCAGCAGGATGCGCAAAAGCCACATGCTGGCAATGGAGACCGCCATGGTATAGCGGATGTCGCCGGCGCCCCGCAGGCCGGCCGGCGTGATAGAGGATGTCGACCAGAGAAAGGGCTGAACGATGAGGGATGTCAGAATGATAAGCGAAACCAGCCTTGCAATGTCCTCGTCCTGGGTATAGAGGGCGATAACCGGATTTTTGACAACCAGCATCAGCAGGCTGACCAATGCCATGGCCGCAGATGAGACAAGCACAAGGAAGTTCAGCTGCTTTCTCGCCTCCTGCAGCCGACCAGCACCAATCTGCTGCCCTACCAGGGCAACAGCTGCAATCGCCAGTGCGTTGCCGGGAACCATCAACATGGTGTTGATGGATGTTGAGATGGTGTTGGCAGCGATCGCCACGGTACCCAGGCGGACAATAAAGGTTTGCGTGATCAGGCGTCCGCCCTGGAACATCAGCTGTTCAGCGCTGGCTGGAATGCCTAGCTGAAAAATGCTTTTCAATAGATCAGCGCGTGGTCGGAACAGATCCAGACTGGTCAGCCGGACACGACTGGTGCGACGCAAAAGCGACAGCAAGACCAGCACCATGCCAAAAGACCTGGCCACGGTCAGGCCGGTCGCTGCGCCGCTGACACCATATGCCGGCGTTTGCAGGTTGAGCGTTCCCATCTGCAGGTTGAGGCCGTAAATCAGGGTATAGCTGAGCAGAACGTTGACAAAATTCATCAGAATGGAGATGCGCATGGGCGTTCGTGTATCGCCTGATCCGCGCAAAATACCGAACGCGGCGCTGGTCATGGCAATCGGGATATAAGACCACAGGACAATCGCCAGATAATCAGCGGCATATTTCAAAACGAGGGGTTCAGCATCGCCATACAAGCCCTGGATCAGCGGCACCTTCAGGAGCATCATGGCCAGAGCGATCAGTGTGGCGATGACAAAATTCGACAATAAAGCCTGGGCAGCCGTCTGTCTTGCCTTTGTATGGTTGTTATTGCCTGTGCTCTGGGCAATAACAACAGTACCGCCTATGGAGAGTGCGCCAAACAAGGCGATCATGATGTTGCTGATGGTGTCAATCATGCCGATAGCTGAAATGGCTTCTTTACCCATATTCGCGGCCAGCATGGTGTTGACAACGCCCATGATCACCGTAAAAAACTGTTCGACCAGAACAGGAAAGGACATTTTGCCGACCGCGTTCGCCAGTCTTTTCAATTCTGATCTACTTTGCACCTGTCCCCTCCATTTTTCGCCCTGCGGCTGAAGTGCAAAAACAACAACAGCAGCTTTTCGCCACGATGCACTGCCAACCTGGCCTGTTCTCCTGACTATTATACCTGATTCCCGGCCCAGGGCCTATCGCCGCCAGCCTGCCGACCAACAGGCCGGCATGCAGCTGTTCCCGGCCAAATCCGCTGCAGTACCTGAGCGGATAGTGAAAGCGCATCAGCGGCCACACTGTTTATTGCCATGTTATAATGAAAGAAAAACAAGGACAAGGAAGCAGGTGGGTGCGCTTGAATCCAGTTGATCTGATTGTAAAAAAAAGAGACGGCGGTTGTCTGACAGCGGAAGAAATAGGTTTTTTCATTTTGGGTGCCGCAGATGACAGCTGGCCGGATTATCAGGTTGCCGCCATGCTGATGGCGATGTTCCTGCGCGGACTGGACACCGGAGAAACCGCTGCTCTGACTTTGGCGATGGCTGCGTCCGGTGATCAGCTTGACCTTTCCGGCCTGCCCGGCCGCAAAGTGGACAAGCACAGCACAGGCGGCGTGGCAGATACGACCACCCTGGTGCTTGTGCCGCTGGTGGCGGCCTGTGGCGTACCTACCGTAAAAATTTCCGGCCGCGGGCTGGGTTTTACCGGCGGAACCATAGACAAGCTGGAGTCCATCCCCGGGTTTCGCGTTGCGCTGGGCATCAATGAGGCCCTTGACCAGGTCCGGCGCGATGGGCTCGTAATCATGGCTCAGACCGATCGGCTGACACCGGCGGACCGTAAACTCTATGCCCTGCGTGACGTGACCGGTACCGTTGAGAGCATCCCCTTGATCGCTGCCAGCATCATGAGCAAAAAAATAGCGGCCGGTGCCGACGCCATCGTTCTTGATGTAAAATGCGGCAATGGCGCCTTCATGCGTGACTTGCCCCTGGCCAGGCAGCTCGCGCGCACGATGGTCGACATCGGCAGGCAGGTCGGTCGGAAAGTCACTGCTGTTATCAGCGATATGAACCAGCCGCTGGGACAATTCATCGGCAACACCCTGGAGGTCATGGAAGCCATCAAGGTTTTGCGTGGTGAACTCGAAGGGGATCTGCTGGATGTCTGTTTGACCCTGGGCAGCGAAATGCTGCTGGCCGTCGATGCGGTCCGGGATGAGGGGCAAGCCCTTCAGATGCTGCGTCAAGCCCTGGAAAGTGGCAGTGCCCTGGAAAAGTTTTCCAGATTGCTCAGCAGCCAGGGAGGTGACGCACGGATCATTGACCAGCCGTGGCGGCTGCCCCAGCCGGCAAGTCGTGCGCAATGGTGCGCGCCGTGTGACGGCTATCTGACGGAGTTAGACACAGCCGGGCTTGGCCACCTGTTTGTGGCGCTGGGCGGCGGGCGAAAAACAAAACTCGATCCCATCGACTATACAGCTGGTTTCATATTGCACGCCAGACTTGGCGACTACATCAGCAAGGGCATGCCTCTGGTTGATATTCAGGCTTCGGATGCTGCGAAAATAAGTCAGGTCATACCGGCGCTCCACAACCTGATTAAGCTGGACGACAAACAGCCGACCGCAAAACCGACCATCCTGGACATCATCCGCGGCTGAACACAGATAAACGGTCTTACCGGCCGGACGGAGGTCATCCATGAAGCGAATAACCGTAATCATTCTGGACAGCGCGGGCTGTGGTGCCAGCCCCGACGCACATGAATATGGTGATGCAGGCAGCAACACACTGGCCCATGTCGCATCAGCAGTGCCTGACATGACCTTGCCCAATCTTGCCGCACTGGGTCTGGGACGCATCCCGGGCGTGACCGGATTAGAGAAAGCACCTCGGCCTGCAGCCTGCTATGGTCGCATGCAGGAACAATCACCCGGCAAAGACACCACAACCGGTCACTGGGAACTGGCAGGCCTTATACTGGACCAGCCGTTCCCTGTCTATCCGGACGGCTTTCCTGACGCCATTGTCAGACAACTGGAACATGCTTTCGGCCGGCCTGTCATCGGCAACATCGCTGCGTCCGGCACAGAGATTATCAACCGGCTGGGTGACGAACATGTCAACACCGGTTATCCGATCGTCTATACATCTGCCGACAGTGTCCTGCAAATCGCAGCCCATGAAGCCTGTATACCCGTTGACCGGCTCTATGCGTTCTGCCGGAAAGCCCGCGACATCATGCAGGGAGCCCATGCTGTCGGCCGGATTATCGCCCGTCCTTTTATTGGAGCAAACGGCGACTATCAACGCACTGCCAGCCGCAAGGATTTTTCTCTGGAACCTTTTACCCCGACCGTACTGGATCGTGCTGCGGCTGCCGGTTATGATGTGGTCGGTATTGGGAAAATCCATGATATCTATGCTGGCCGTGGCCTGACCGATTATGAGAAAACAAAAGGCAACGCTGATGGCGTCAACAAAACACGAGAATGGCTGGGCAGGCCTTTCAACGGCCTGATGCTGGTCAATCTGGTGGATTTTGACATGCTGTATGGACACCGCAATGATCCGGAAGGCTATGCCGGCGCACTGATGGCTTTTGACCAGGAACTGCCGTCGATCCTCCAGTTCATCGGACCGGACGACCTGTTGCTGATTACTGCCGATCACGGCTGTGATCCCACCTTCCCCGGCACAGACCATACACGCGAATATGTTCCTCTTCTGGCCTATACACCAGCCTTACGCCAGGCAGTTGACCTGGGGACACGCAGCACCTTCGCAGATCTGGCCGCAACCGTAGCAGCTTTCCTGCAGCTGCCCGGTCATACAGCCGGCACCAGTTTTCTGGATCAACTTTATGGATAACGGCTACTGCCTTTCAGCCCGCAAAACGCAAAATAAAACAGGAGGACGTTTGTGCATGCCGATATCAGTATATGAACTAGCCCGAACGATAGACCATGCCCTGCTGACACCAACGGCAACAACTCAGGATATCACAAAAGCCTGCCTTATGGGCGTCGATAAGCGGATTGCCAGTGTCTGTGTACGCCCATCGGACGTGGTACTGGCCGCATCGCTGCTTGCCGGTTCAGAGACCAGAACCGGTACCGTGCTCGGGTTCCCTCACGGCACCACCTCCACGGCAGGAAAAGCTGCCGAAGCCCGCCAGGCAATCGAGGACGGTGCTGCTGAACTGGATATGGTCCTCAACATCGGGCGTCTGCTCTCCGGTGATCTGGTTTATGTTGAAAAGGATGTAGCCACAATCAGCCAGCTCGCTCATCAGCACGGCCTCCTGCTCAAAGTAATCTTTGAGACCTGCTTCCTGTCCCGTGAACAGAAAATCGCTGCCTGCGAGATCAGCAGCCGGGCAGGCGCTGATTTTGTCAAGACATCAACAGGATTTGCCTCAGGCGGCGCCACCCTCGCGGACATCTGCCTGATGCGCGACCACACCCCTCCCGGAATGGGGATCAAAGCGTCCGGCGGCATCCGCGATCTTGATACCATGCTGGCAATGATGGCCTGCGGCGCGACCCGTATTGGCACCTCATCCACCGAAATACTGCTTGCAGAAGCACAGATCCGTTCAGATTCAGGTTCTCTGGAGCGATTAACTTATGAAGAAGCAAGCAACCGGTCAACCGGTCTTAACAACGTCAGTTACTGATCAGGATCAACCAGATACCGACACAGTCAGGCACGACCGCCTGGCAACAGCCAAAGAGAACCCGCAAGCACATGACTTTGCCGGAAAAAAATGCGTTTCAAGCAGTCCTGCGGCCGCTGCGGATGGCCATTACAAACAAGGGCACCGACGCCTGGCTTTACCGCTGGTCATCCTGCTCGATCTTATGCTCACCGGTGCCGGCCTGGTCACATTCGCGCTGTTCCACCATGTACTGCCACAGGACAGCATGGCAAGCGGACGTTCTGTTTACCAGACCCTTGAGCCGTCGGTTGTCCCGGAGGATACCCTTTCATCACTGGAAACAACGGTCCTGTCATCTACGACAACAACCGCTACAAAGCCAGGCACGCAGGCGACAGAGAGCAACAGGCCGGAAACATCGGCTCATGAACCGGATCCTGACTCATGGCAAAGCCGATTTGCCGGGGCGTTCACTGATGGCCGCATCATTCAGTCAGACAAGGAATACCGCAGTGCGAATCTGGCCATCACCATTGAACGCCGCAAGCAGGATGATGCCGTTTATTATATCGCGGATATTTACCTGAGCAACATCGAACAGCTGCGCACAGCCTTCGCTTCAGAAACATACGGGCGTGGAAGAACAGACGAAGTGCTGAACATGGCGCTGGCCAGCAAGGCCATTTTGGCGATATCCGGTGATTATTATGGCATCAGGGATGTGGGCATCGTTGTCCGTAACGGCGAACTGTATCGTGACCTGCCATACGATGATATTTTAATCCTGTATGCAGACGGGCGTATGGAAACAAAAGCCGCAAATACGTATAAGGCAGAGGAACTTTTCAGGGACAGTGTCTGGCAGGTATGGTCGTTCGGCCCGATGCTGCTGGACCAGGGCAACCCGATGACAACATTCAACAGCCGGGTCAATCCCGACAATCCCCGTTGCGCGATCGGCTATTATGAACCTGGCCATTATTGTTTTGTCCTGGTGGATGGTCGCCAGAGCGGTTATTCCAACGGGATGACCCTGACTGAACTGTCCCGCTTGTTCGCCGACCTCAAGTGCCAGGCCGCTTATAATCTGGATGGCGGCCAGTCAGCCATGATGACTTTTTTTGATCAGGTCGTCAATCAACCCTATGATGGCGGGCGCAAGATCAGCGATATCGTCTACCTCACTGAATGGACTCAGACAGGACATTGATGTGTCCGGAAAAGGATATGAGATGCTGCGGAGACTTTTGCCCCATCTTTGCCTGGTCTGCTCGATCATGATGCTTGTATTCATTGTGATCGACCAGATCAACCCTGCGATGCGCATTATCGGCGGAAATGATGTTTTCAATCATTTTCTGCTGATCTTCACGCTGCTTGTTTTAGTCACCTCTTTATGGACCATTTGTGACCATCGACGCCAATGCTGACAGGCAGAGGTTTAGCGGTGCACGCTGAACCGGCAAATATTATGCTATAATGGAACTGCACCGGACCGCAGTGGTTCTGTAGCACTCAGACGGAGGTGAACCGCATGACAGAAGCTCTGGTCTATTGCCCGCTTTTGAAAAAAGACATACGCCCTGCTTTTTGCCAAGACATCACCTATGCCGCCGAAGGCAGAATCAGCCAGGCGATCATTCCAGAAATCAAAGACTGGGAACACGCCAAAGAAGTATGTGCCGATTGTGTTCATGCCTACTGGAACAAAAACAACATGACACTACCCCAAACAGCAGATCCAACAGAAACTTGAACGACATCAGGGAAGCCGGCTGACCGCGTGACAGCCGGCTTTTTTTAG
>JAAYLM010000215.1 GCA_012521915.1 Oscillospiraceae bacterium
GCAATCTGGGGCTTGCTGAGGCCGGCGTCCAGCTGGATGAAGCTGGGTTTGTAAAGGTTAACGATTATTACCAGACTGATGTGCCGGGCATTTACGCGGTCGGCGATATCGTTCGTACGCCTCTGCTGGCTCATGTCGCCTCCAAAGAAGGGGAAATCGCCGTTGAGCATATGGCCGGTCACGAGACAAACGCCCGGCTTGATCCGCTCACCATTCCGGCAGCCACCTACTGTGAGCCGCAGATCGCCAGTTTCGGCTATACTGAGCAGCAGGCAGCAGAAAAGGGCATTTCCGTTAATAAAGCTATTTTCCCTTATCATGGTACAGGCAAAGCGGTTGCCGCCGAGCAGACCGACGGGCTGGTCAAAGTGCTGACAGATCCGCAAACAGGGGAAATCCTTGGTGCGCACATCGTTGGTGCGGAAGCCACTGAACTGATTCATGAGTTGCTGCTGGGCCGCGAAACAGAATTATTACCAGAAGATATTGCCGGAATGATCCACGCCCATCCCACCTTGTCAGAATCCTTGATGGAGGTGATGCGCGCGGTGGATGGGCAGCCCATCAATATTTAGTCCAGCTTTTTCACAGACCATTCAGCGCCTTCCTGCAATCAGAGCAGGAAAGCGCTGTTTTTTATGGCTCAGATCGGCAAAATAGCCTTGGCGATAATGAAGAAAAAGAGCAAGGATCCGGCATCGACCAGGGTCGTAATCACCGGTGCGGCCATAATAGCCGGATCCAGTTTCAGTTTCGTGGCCAGAAGTGGCAGCAGGCTGCCGGGCAGCTTGGCCAGGATAACCGTGACATAAAGGCTCAGGCCAACCGTTATGGCAAGTTGCAATGAGTGGTTGAACAGGTAAATGCGCACGATGTTGATAACAGACAGGACAGCACCTACCAGGATTGAAATCCGCATTTCCTTCCAAAACACTTTAACGATATCAGAAAATGTAATCTCCTGCAGGGCCAGGCCGCGAATAACCAAAGTTGCCGCCTGGGATCCGCTGTTGCCGCCTGTTCCCATGAGCATGGGAATAAAGGCAACGAGTGCCGGCATGACCGCCAGGGAGTCCTCAAAAAAGGTGATGATAAACCCTGTGAAAATAGCCGATACCATCAGAAAAAGCAGCCAGGGAATACGCCTGCGGGCATGGACGCCTATGCTCGTTTCCAGGTAGCTTTTATCGGATGGCAGAACAGCCACCATTTTCTCAAAGTCCTCTGTATTTTCTTCCTGCAGGACATCCAGGGCATCGTCAACAGTGATGATGCCAACAAGACGGTTCTCCGTATCAACAACCGGGATGGACAACAAATCATAGTGGTCGAACAGGTAAGCGATCTGTTCCTGATCGTCCAGGGTGCTGGCATAGATATACTGTGTGTCCATCAGATCCTCGATCAGATCGTCAAGGCTGGCCAGCAACAGTGTTTTTATGGAGATGAGCCCTTCAAGGTGACGCTGATTGTCTGTCACATAGCCGGTATAAATGGTTTCTTTATCCAGGCCGGTCTGGCGTATGTGTTCGAAAGCCTGGCGCACCGTCATCGCCTTGCGCAGGTCGACAAACTCGACCGTCATAATGCTTCCGGCAGAATGCTCAGGATACTGAAGCAGCTGGTTGATCAGGGTGCGTGTCTTATGATCGGTGTTGCGCAGCAGACGTTTGACCACATTGGCCGGCATCTCTTCAATCATATCAACCGTATCGTCCAGAAACAGTTCAGTCATGATTTCGCTGATTTCCTGATCTGTGATTGTGTCGATAATCCGTTTCTGGGCGTCACGGGTCAGATAAGAAAAGACCTCTGCCGCCATATCCTTGGGCAACATGCGGAAAACACGAATTAAATCCGGCTGAGGCAATTCAATCAAGGCTTCAGCCAGATCCACCGTATTCATTTCAGCCAGCGTTTCGCGGGCTTCGTGAAATTTCCTGGTATGAATAAGCTCCAGAATCAAGTCCATCATAGGCATGTCCTCCTTTGCGGTGGACAGCCATGATCCGGTCAGGTCTTCATAGCGGCCACCGTATGATTTACGTCTGATAAATGACTACTGTCGGTGTCCATCTAAATCCGATCCTTTCCTTGCTTTTCTGAGCCATTGGCGGTCTGCATTGGCGCATGCCAACATAATCAGTATATCGAATCATCCTGCCTGGATCAATAAAAACCTTGTTTTCGCGCCGATCATACACGATTGGCTTTACCGTACAACCAATAGCCGATCGTCCAATTGCTGATACCTTCATGGTATACAGTGCCGCCACTTATGTTGTACCATAAGGTACAGGCAAAGCAGTCCGTTTCTCCGTCAAAACAAACAGGAGGTTCAGGAAATGGAGCACATGTCAAGCTATGAACGCATTTCAAATATCCTGCAACGCAAACCGGTTGACAGAATAGGTGTTTTTGAGCATTTCTGGAGCGACACACAGCGCGAATGGGAGGCACGGGGCTGGATCAAGCCGGATTGTGATTTTGTTGATCTGTTTGATTTCGATCTTGATTTAGCAGGGTGGTTCAATATGGTGGCTGATCTGGATTTTGAGCCGGTTGTCGTTGAAGAAACGGAGGAAACCGTGCTTACCCGAGACGGTAACGGTGCCCTGCTGCGCAGGCATAAACTACATGCTTCCACCCCTGAACATGTCGATTTCGTCGTTAAAGACCGTACTGCCTGGGAAGAGAAAATCAAACCGTTGCTGAAACCAGACCGTCGCCGCATCAATTTTGAGTCATACCGGCAGAAAAAGAAAAAATGCCAGGAAAAGCAGCGATTCTTCTGCTGGAGCGGTACCAATGTCTTTGAGCTGATGCATCCTGTTTGCGGACACGAAAACATGCTGGTCGGCATGGCTCTGGATCCTGACTGGGTCCGCGATATGGTCAACACTTTTTCCGATTTGATCATTGCCTTGCAGGAAATCCTGTTTGCAGAAGAAGGCAAGCCGGATGGGATCTTCTATTACGAGGACATGGGCTTTAAAGGTCGACCCTTCATGTCGCCAGCCATGTATGATGAAATCATCAAGCCGGGGCATAAAAAAACAATCAACTATAACAAATCACTTGGATTGCCGGTTATCATGCATTCCTGCGGTATGGTGGAAAAACTACTGCCAGGCATGATTGATGCCGGCATAGACTGCCTGCAGGTGATCGAGGTCAAGGCAGGGATGGATCTGGTCAAGCTGTACCGGCAATATGGTGATCGCATCTCCTTCTTCGGCGGCATGGATGTTCGTGAGCTTTACAGCAATGATCTGCAGCGGGTGGACAGAGAACTGGCCTCAAAAATACCGATTGTCATGCAGAACTATGGTTATATCCTGCATTCCGACCATTCCATCCCTTATACCGTCAACTTCGACACATACAAACACTTTCGCGATTACGGCCTGGAACTAGGCACATACCGCTGAAACAGCTGATTTGCACACTGCGAAAACCCGTTCGGCAGCATTTGATTGGTTATGCCGGTCGGCGTTTTATGCTACAGGAAGGATTGTCATATGGATAAACCACAAATGCAACGCCAACATTATGCGACCATCGTTTATGGTGCAAGCTTTCTGGGGCTGGGTCTTGCCGCGGCTGATCCGCAAAACACCCTGCTGATCGAACCCGGCTGTACAGTAGGTGCGGAGTTCATCGATACCTTTGCTGTCTGCTCTGTATTAACACCGCCCGCCTCGCCATTCGCTCTCAGCCTGTTCACCGATTTACAGACGCGCGGCGTCATCAAGGACCAGTCTCTAGATCTCATGAAGACCCTTCCCGCCCTTATGAACCAGATCAGGCAGGCAGGTCTGCACATACAATTCCTCTCCCGTGTCTATAAAATTGATTACGATCATGGCCAGGCCAGAAATAACATTCATTACCTGCGTCAGGAAGATCACCGTATCCTGACCTGCGACCGCTATATTGATACGACAACCTGCATGGCTCGCCTAAACGATCTCCAGATCCCTGTTCACAGGGCAATCCATGCTTTGCTGCACCGCGGTTCGACAGAATGGCCAGATGTATCAGCAGCCGGAGGCAAGCTTCACAGGCTAGACGGGGGTTCCCTTGGCATCCTCGCCCTGCCGCTTGATAAAGATGATCAGCCAAACACATGCCGTACTGCCGTCTTATCCTGCACCGCACACTTCGGTCCTGACAACGATTGCAGGCTGCTGGCAATTGCCGGGATGCCCTTTGTATCGCTACCTTATCAGGAACGCCAATTCGGACCGGCAGCCTGGTTTGTTCCGTCTTGCAGCTGTCTCGATCCTTTTGACGCTTTGAACCGGGCAGCAACAGTGGGAGGTTAACATGATCTACATAACACGAGAAAACACGGCGATTGTCCGCAAACCCATGCCTGCTTGCTTTGCTTTCGGGCAAGCTTATGATGTTATTGTTGCCGGCTGCGGAACGGCTGCTGTAATCAGCAGCCTGGTTCTGGCAGAAAAAAACACCAATCTGCTTATTATCGACCGACTGAACAACCTGGGCGGCACACACACCAACATTGTCAACGGCTACTATTATGGCTCAGCCGGCGGTAAGTATGAGGCTGTTGACGCCCGCATAGACGCCATGATGCAGCAACACGGCCATGTCGCGACATTAGGCGGCAACGCCCACCCTGATGTCCGCGCTGCTGCTTATGAGCAGGCATTGCTTCGTTCGGGCTGCACCTTGTCCTTTAATTCGTGGATTTGCGGTGTCTATCTGGAACGCAATCGTCTGGTCGGAATCCGTTATCTTGATGCGCAAGGGGTCTTTCAGGATGCAGGCTGCCGTTTGGCTATTGACGGGACAGCTGATGCTCTGCTCTGCCACCTAAGCGGCCTTCCTACCGCTGGTGGCCGCCGGTCAGACGGTGCCTACCAGCCTTATTCAGTTGTGTTGATGTATTGTGATCAACAATCTGGCCAAGTGCATTCCACCAACAAAGACGCTGGTTATATTGACCTTGACAGCACCAATGAATATGACGCATCGATCATTGACGCCTATACCCATGAAGCGTATTTGAAAGATAGTTATGACAGCACAGATCAGTATATCCGGTTTGCGCCTTTACTGGGCGTTCGTGAAAGCCGGCGCATCATAAGCCGGGAGCAAATGGATTTTCAAGATTTTCTGACAGGAAAGAAGTCAGATCAGCCGCTGTTCTATATTTATTCCAATTTTGATAATCATACCAAAGATCTCGCTTTTGAGGATGATCTGCAAAACGACTGGGTTGTCGCGATGAATTTGTGGGGCGTGACCGCATCGCTGGGCGTACCGCTGGGTGCGCTCATTCCGCGTGACATCGATGGTGTGCTGGTCGCCGGACGCCATCTGGGCGTTGACCATATCATGGCAGCACATGCACGGATGATGCGCGATATGCAGAAACTTGGGGAAGCCGTTGGCGAAATCGCTGCCTATGCTCTGGAGCATAACTGTCTGCTGACTGAAATCGACCGTTCCGCCATTCTGGAAAAACTGCGTCAAAGTGGGTGTTATGATCCAGCCGACGATCTTGGCATCATAGACGCCCGCCCCAAAGGCACAGGGCAGCCAGTCCTGTACCCCCGGGACCTGGACGGCATACGTCAGCTGCTGGCAAGCGATCGGCCAGGCCTGGGTATGCTTGCGGCCTTGCGTCTGGCAGCCCGTATCGATGTCAAGTCGAGCATTCGGCAATGGTTTGCGGCAGGAGAAGAGACACTGCGCTACAATTGTGCCTGCCTGCTGGCCTTGCTTGATGACGACACCGGAGAATCGATTCTGCTGGAGGCAGCACGGACGCGAGACAGAAAGCGCCTGGAAACCAGCCGCAAATACAACCATGACCGCGGCATGACAGCAGTCTATCTGCTGGGCAGGCTGGGCAGTTGTGCAGCCATCCCCCTGCTTTGCGACCTGATCAGCCGGCGTGAACTGCTGCGCTCTGATCCCATTGAGTTCGACGAGTACATCTCAAATATTGATGACCATCAGTTCCAGTATCTCAGCCACGCAGTACGTGCGCTGGGCAGTATCGCCCGTCTGAGGCCGGAGGAGCAAGGGTTCATCCATCATTTTCTGCAGGAGAAAATTCTGCAGAATCCCTTCCCTGTTTTTGTAACCTTGAAAGCATCAACAACCCGTTTTGACCTGGGGCAGCGGATACGGGATTATGTCAGCCATATTCTCCAGAACAAGTGATCGTATCTCCACAAAGCAGGACGCGATAAATTTAATGGCAAGCACATGTTGACAACTCAACTTCCCCAAGCCGTTCCATCGCTTCTTACGGTTGAACAGGTTGGTATTGTGTGTGCGGTAATGAAAGCGGACAGGGCATGATCAGATCAATCATGCCCTGTCCGGTTCAGTGATCATCGATCTGTCTGCTGCCACTCAATACAATGTGGCAGAACCAGCAGAAAGGATCAGTTCAGATCAACAGGTTTCCCGCTGTTGGCGGAAACCACGGCCGCGTCAAGCAGGCGCATGACTTCCAATGTGTCATCCAGGGTAAGGGGTGCTTCACCTGTCTTGAAGAAGTGGCCGATGATACGTAGTTCTCCGGTATAGATTTTGCTGCTGTCTACAAGATAAGGAGCAACCTGTTCTTTTTTGCGCAGGGTGCCTCCATAGGTGTAGTTACCGACGGTCAGTTCGACGATGCCGCGTTTTTTGTCCGGGTATTCGACGATGGTCACAACGCCGGACGAATCCTTGCGGGCATCCACACGCAAAGCGCCACAACCCATCGCACGCTGCAGCATTTCAAAACAATGCACACCGTACCAGACGAGCCCCTCACCTGCTGCCGCAATACCCAACGGACCATAAATGGATACCTGGTCCGGTTCAGGAATTTGCGTACAGACTTCACTCAGGGCATCCGCAAATCGCAACGAAGAAGCAGAGAGAACAGGCAGGTTCAGTTTCCTGGCCAGCTCAACAATCCTTTTACCGTTGGCGTAGGTGTCTGCCAGAGGTTTGTCAAGAAAGATCGGTTTGCCTAATGCGGCACACTTCTCAAAATAGGTCCAGTGCAAAGCAGGATCATTGACTTCAATCATGATGGCATCACAATCAGCAACAGCTTCATCGAAGCTTGCTGTAACCTTGACGCCCCAAGCCTCCAACTGAGCTTGGCGTTGATCCAGAATGTCCTTGTTCGTAAAAGGGGTGAGAAAACGCAGGCAGGTTGTTGCCCGCAGCCCCTCAACCCGCAACTCCGGCTGACAATCCGGTGCCTGCATGCGTCGGGGAAACTCAATAGCGTGACTGGTATCCAGACCAATAAGCGCGATACGAAGCGGTTCCATAATAACCTCCCGATTGATGAAGTATGGCTTACGGTAAAGCCGACTGTATTTGCCGGCCTCCATCTGCCTTCTCTTATTCTACACCAGATCAGCTTGTTTTTCCCTGAATATCACAGACTTCTTTAAAATGGCAGCAATTCAAGATGTTCCAGCAGGATTTTACTGCCCATTAAGATCAAAACGATACCACCTGCCAGTTCAGCCAGAGAGCCAAAACGTGTGCCAAGCCTGTTGCCGAGAAAATAACCGGTCAGTGAAAGCAGCAAGGTTGTCATACCAATCAGCATAACTGCCGGCAAAACCGCAACCTGGAGAAAAGCAAAGGTCACGCCGATAGCGAAGGCGTCAATACTGGTAGCCACTGCCAGAGCAAGCATTTCCCTGGTTCGGCAAGCCCGAGCCGCTTCCAGGTCACAGCTGCTGCCCCGCAATACACCGACCACCATCTTGCCGCCGATAACCAGGAGCAGCGCAAATGAGATCCAGTGGTCGATAGCGGTGACATACCGCTCAAACTGACGGCCGATAAACCATCCTAACAGGGGCATTAAGGCCTGGAAGGCGCCAAAGTATGCAGCGATCACCATGCCCTGACGTGGATTTGAACGCGTTTGCGCCAGACCTTTACAGAGCGCGACAGCCATCGCGTCCAGAGATAGGCCTATGGCTATCAGCAGCAATTCAATGAACCCCATGTCTCCCCCAACAAAAAACCGGGCATCGTGGTCGCATGCCCGGTTCTCTAAAGACAGGCGTACACCTGTCACAAGTCTTGTTGTTTCATGCAAGCCAGGCCCTGCAAACGACCAGTCAGTCGACTTGCACCGCGTTGCGGCAACGACTCCCTCGCGACAGACTCGAGTATAACGATGGAACCCTTATTTGTCAAACAGGGCACAGCTCCGATTTTTTAAATCAACCTTTGTCCTGCATGCGTTTTCACGCTTCTGCTGTTGTCATTTGTCCTTGTATTGCCCGTTGCTTCCAAGGTATACTGAAAACACCGATTCGACGTATCAGCCCCCGGGCAGGAGGTTCTTGTGGACAAAAACACCACGCCAGTGAAATTCGACATGGCCAGGCTGCCCATGCGGCAAAGCTGGTATCTGCGTCCACTAACCTGGCTGTTCAGCTTCCCAGATGTCTGGCGATATCACCTGAAAATCAACCGTCATGATGTACAAGATCTCAAACCACCTTATCTTCTCCTTTGCACCCATATGTCCTTTATTGATTTCAAAGTGACAACAGCGGCTATTTTTCCACATCGGGCCAATTATGTGGTGGCGATCGACGGCATTATCGGACGTGAATGGCTGTTACGTCATGTCGGAGGGATCTGCAAACGCAAGTTCACCAATGATATCACCCTGATAAAACAGATCCGGCAAGTTATAAAAAACGGGGACATCCTGGCGCTTTATCCGGAAGCACGTTATTCTCTGATCGGCACAACCGCGGTTCTTCCTGATTCGCTGGGCAAGCTGGTCAGGTTCCTGAAAGTACCTGTAGCTGTCCTGAACATGCATGGTAACTACCTGCACTCGCCATGCTGGAACCTGAGCAAGCGCAAGGTGCCGCTGGCAGCTGACTTCACACGGATCCTAACCGGAGAAGATGTCTCCAGGCTTTCTGTGGATGATATCAACCAGCGGATTCGCCAGGCTTTTGTCTATGACGAATATCGCTGGCAAACAGCAAACAAGATAAAGATCCACCACCCGGCTAACGCCAGTGGCCTGCATCGGGTGCTGTACCAATGTCCGGCCTGCCTGACCGAATTCAAAATGGATTCAGGAGGCAACCGGATCTGGTGCGGTCATTGCGGAAAACGCTGGAATCTCCTGCCTACAGGTGAACTGGAGGCCAGTTCCGGCAACACAGAATTCAGCTATGCGCCAGACTGGTTTGAATTTCAGCGGGCGCAGGTACGTCAGCAGGTCGAACAGGGCACTTACAGCATCAGTGATGATGTTGATGTTGACAGTCTGCCCAACGCTCGTGGCTACATCAACATTGGCCTTGGTCGATTGACCCATGACAACAGAGGCTTCATGCTTGATGTGCCGGGTTCCGCCGGGGCTGAGCCGCTTCATCTGGTAAAAACGCCCGTCAGCATGTATTCCTGTCATATTGAGTATCAATATGACCAGCGTGGTGACTGCATTGATTTGTCGACGCTGGACGACACCTACTACATCTATCCCCTCCATTTGAAAAACTGCGTCACCAAAATTGCCCTGGCCACGGAGGAATTATATCGTTTTCAGCTGGGTAACACACCACGTACCGACCCCTTGTTCGTACCTGTGACCATATCTCCGGAAGCAGCTCTATCAAACCAGTCAGAAGAAAACTGAATGTTTTTTCGCACGTTACGTTCCGGGGCTGTTCCTGAGAGATCCCCGCGGCTACAATAAAGCAAACAATTCGCAGCCCGTTTGCAGACCCGAAGCTTTTGGCTGCAAACCGCAAACCCGAATGATGAGGAACAAACTGATGCAGCATAACCCCGCTATCAGGTATCCCCACCGCAAACAAGTCGAACCCCGGAATGCTCAATGAACCGAGACATACGCTGGTGAATCGCTGAATAAACGTGCATTCAGATTTGATTATTTTGTAAACACAGCACAGCTTTCCTCAAAAACCTACTGTACAGCCTGCAAAAACCATTGTATAATGATTTTGGGTCTTTGTCATGAGGTTAACCACGTTTTCCTCTACCCACCAAAAGCGAGGCTGAAAAAAGAGTGGCCTGTCTCCATAATAAAGCAGGTTTGGGATGCCTTGATCCGTGTCGGCGGCGCGATCAGGCATCCCTTCTTTTTTATACTTATGGTATAAGCAACGGACGGAACCAATTGTCAGTTCCAGGCCTGCTCCCAGCTGCCATCAGCCAGCTCTCTACCGGGCATCCAGGCAAAAATAAGATCACGCACCTGTATGTCCTTTTTGTATGGCTGAATGACATGCTCTGTCAGCACCTGATCGAGCGGATCAAGCCTACTGGCCAAAGCCTCAGCTTCCGCCTCGAAAGCTTCTTCCAGCTCTTGCAGTTGTGCCTGATAGACTTCCACGGATTCCTGAGACCGGCCGACTTCGCTGCTGTCTTTGAGCGCTCGGCTGGCACCGCGCACGGTGGTCGTCGCCTTACCCAGAGAAGAGGCGCTGACCGCTTTTTTCCCGAGAAATGCACTTAGCAGTGTAGCCCCGAACGATATGGCGGTCTGCATTTTCTGTTGCTTGGCTTGTTCTTTCTTGCGCTCTACAGCTTGTTCTGCCTTGCGTATTTTTTCTTCCAGCGCTCTGATACGCGTCGCGTAGCTGCGCCGCAGCTTCTCTGTTTCCTGGTCGCGCCGTTCACGCGTTTTTTGCTGCGCACGCAAACGGAATGATCGCTCATCCTCATCCGGTTTGGCGACCAGGTCTGTACCGGGGACCTGCGGCAGTGTCAGACGGCAGGTCCTGTAAGCCCAGTCTGCCAGATCACGCTTCCACAAGGTGTAGCTGGCAGGCTTTCCCGCTATGTCAGGTAATGCCACATAAGGAACACCGGATGAACCTTCTGGCTCGAAATAGTCCAGCGCTAGCTCAAGTGGCTGGGCTTGGTCCCAATCGACGGGGAAAACGCCCTGGGTGACCGGCGTGTAGATGACTTTGTCCTCGCTATGGTATACACCAACCTTGCGGTCGTTATAGCCGATTTGAACCATGCCAACGAGATAGGGACGATAAACAAGGCCTTCCAGCCGGCCGCGGATCGGCGCATAAACAGCTTGGACACCTTGCGGGAGCAATGGTGCCGTGTCTGGCTTTCCTGATCCCGCACCGGTGCTGGCAGTGCTGACCGGCTTTACCTCTATATTCTGCGGTTCTACAGCCTCATGCGGCTTCGTCTCAGCTTTCACAGGCTCGCTGATCTGCCGGACCGGCTCCGGCTGGAGCTGTTGCAGCTGCTGCAACTGGACCCGGGTCAGTGGTCCGGCCAGGTAGGACATGCACCAGCGCGTTTCAAACAGGACCGGCTCGTCCTGATAGACAGAATGAAGCAGGAAAACACGGTTGCCCAAGCCGGAAACAAGGCGTTCCATAGCCGCTTTGTTGAACGTGTTACCATGCAATTGCGTCGCGCCCTCAAGCCCGTCCAGAACACGCATTTTATCCCGTTCTGTCTGTAACCTGCCGATAAACCAGATACCTGTATTGGCCAGACCTTTATAATCCAGATCAACCGGGTTCTGCGTTGTCAACACAACCCCCAATCCGTAGGCACGGGCTTGCTTCAACAATGTCAACAAAGGTGCCTTGGACGGTGGATTGGCAACCGGAGGGAAGAACCCAAAAATCTCATCCATATAGAGCAGTGCCCTCAAACTGGATGTGCCGGACTGGCCGCGCATCCAGCTGACAACCTTGTTCAGCAACAGGGAAACAAAAAACATACGTTCCGCTTCATTAAGGTGGGCAATTGAGAGGATGGATAAGCGGGGCTTGCCTTCAGCGGTGTAGAGCAGCTGATCAATATCCAGCGGATCACCTTGCAGCCATATGGAAAAACCAGGTGACGCCAGCAAATTGTTAAAACGCAAAGCCAGGTCCATGCGGTCTTTTTCTGGATAGAAAGTATCAAGACTCATCACGCCAATCTGCTGCAGGGGCGGGTTCTGAATCAGTTGAATCAGCCGGGCCAGATCCAGGTCTTCACCTTTTTGCCAGTAGTGCTGCAAGAGACTGGCCACCAGTATACTCTCGCGGCTACGGATCGGATCAGCGTTGATTCCGATCAAGCTGAGCAGACTTACCGTCAGACCGCTGATCTGCTCCTGAAGAAGTTCCGGATCCTGACGAACAGCGGCAGGTGGAGCCTGAAAGGACTGCAGGATGGAAAGCGGAATGCCGGCTGTACTGCCTGGCGTATAAACTGCGAAAGACGTTGTCTGACGCATGCGGGCAATCCGCTGGCCGTCCTGACCCCAGGCCTGAAGGCCTTTTTCCCATTTGGCTGCTTCACCAGCTGCGAATACGTCGGGTGACTGCTCGGCTTTACGGGCTGCATCCGTGTCTATCCAGGGCTGAAAATCCTCAGCGGACAGATCGGGGAACGAAAGCATGAGGTTTGCCATATCCCCTTTGGGATCGATGACAATGGCCGGGACACCGTCCATAGCCGCTTCTTCCAGCAGGCCAACGCACAAGCCGGTTTTACCACTGCCGGTCATACCGACGCAGACCGCATGTGTCGTCAGTTCCTTTGACTTGAGAAGCAGATAGCCTGCACGCTCGTTTGCTGCGCCTGCAGCCGGGTCATAGGGTCGTCCCAGATAGAAAACACCCAGTTTTTCATAATCCATTCCCGCCACCTTGCATAACGCAAATCATTATGCGATCCTTTCCTAACGTTTTTATTTAAAGAGAACCTATCATGCGGTTAATTGCTCTTGTGGTTGCCAGCTAAGGTAATCAGTCTTATTTTAGCACAAACAGCTTGCGGTCATGAGCGGAATACCTCGTGTGCTTGGGAACCCATGTAGGTCTTGTTGCAGCGTGACACGCGAAAAGCAAGCCAACTATGCTAAAATGATTTAAGAGAACAAATAATGACCGGTATATCAGGCGGCCAGGTTAAACGGCACAGGCATTTTCCGCATATTCTTTTATCTGAGGTGATTGAACATGGAGCATTATGATCTGGTTGTTGTAGGCAGCGGCGCGGGCTTGACCCTGATCGAGGAAGCTTTGCAGAAAGGCCTGAAATGCGCGTTGGTCGAAAAAGACAAACTAGGTGGCACTTGCCTCAACCGTGGCTGCATCCCCTCAAAGGTGCTGGTTTATCCGGCTGACCTAATCCGGGAAACAGAGCATGCTGGCAAAACAGGCGTTTTCTATGGGCAGCCGGAAATCAGCTGGTCAACCATCAGCAGACGCATGTGGCAGTTTATAGACCGCAACCAGCAGATTGAAGAAAACCTGCGACAGATAGACCGGCTGACGCTGTACCGCGGACAAGCACAATTCACTGGCCTGGATACGCTGCAGGTCACAGATGAACGTCAGGGACACACCGATCCCTTTACGGCGGATATGATTGTCCTGGCCTGTGGTGCGCGCTCCCGTGTACCGCAGATCAAGGGCCTTGCTGAGGCTGGTTTCATCACAGCTGAATCATTTTTCGGACCAGCCTTCCCCCGCAAACCCTGGTCCAGCCTGACCATAATCGGCGGGGGTGCGATCGGTCTGGAATTCGCCCACATTTTTTCAGCACAGGGCACCCGTGTCACGCTGATTGAGGCGGCACCTGCCCTGGCACCCTTAGAAGAACCGGAAATCAGCGAATTTCTGGAAAAAGCATTGATCAGGCAAGGTGTACGTGTTCTGACCGGCCAGCAGATCGTCGAAGCAGAGAAAACCACGGATGGTAAAAGCTTAAAGATCAGAACAGCTGACGGCCGGGACAGCGATGTCATCAACAGTGAAGAAATTTTCTTGGCAGCCGGGGTTCAGTCCAACGCCGACTTGATAAACGTGGAAAAAGCCGGCATAGCCACGGATGCCCGGAACTACATCATCACCAACGAGTATCTGGAAACCAACAAAAGACACATTTGGGCGCTGGGCGATGTCAATGGCAAATACCAGTTCCGCCATAAGGCCAACTATGAGGCTGAGGTTCTGGTTCATAATTTGCTGCGGCCTGACCTGAGTCGGCGATCCGTTTCCTACCAGGCTGTCCCCTGGGCAATATTCTCATCACCCCAGATCGCCCATGTCGGACTGAAGGCATCTGAAGCCATTGCAGCAGGTATACCTTTCCAGGTGGGCTACAACCATTATTCCGATATCGCCAAAGGCTATGCCATGGGTTATGAACCAGAAGACCCTGATGACGGTTTTGTCAAACTGATTGTCGATGAAAAGAAGAAAATCCTCGGCGTTCACATCATTGGACCACAGGCGGCCGTCCTGCTCCAGCCCTTTGTTTACCTGATGAATGCCGGTTTTCGCTGTACCGGCGGCTTGAAACAAGAAAAACGACCGCATACCCGACTTATTCCCGGACTTTTTCCACCCTGCAGTGAAGCCGGCTCCCTGGATCCGCTTGCCCACTCCATGGTCATCCACCCCTCACTCAGCGAATTGACCGCATGGGTGATCGAAAACCTGGAATGGCAAGACCCGGCAGAATAACCAGACACGTCGCGCCGCACCTTGAACCCCCCCCCCATTCGCATGGCGAATGGGGGGGGTATCCAACGATTGTCATATGTCTATTTGAGAAACAGCTCAATAACCGGAACCAGCACCGGCGGTTTGACCGGCGGAATCTCCAGAACCAGCAGGCTTTCCGCTTTAGCAGCGCCGACACTGAAATGGTGCACTGCGCCTTCTGTGAATTTTATTTCACTGGCGTCGTGCAGGAACTGGGCGTATTTTACTTTGCCGGCCAGACCGTTCAGTTGAATATGGGCAAAAGGGTAGGCGTAAAGATGCAAATACAAACGACGACCATCGCTGCTCTGGGTGAAACGGCAGTCCCGCGGCAATGAGGACAAAAATTCCTGGTCAGCCATGGTGCAGTTGTATATTGACCTGCTGTTCACTTTCATCCAATCCGCATATACTTTCAGCGCGGCTTCCGCACGTGCGTCAAGATAGCCACGGGCGGTTGGTCCCACATTCATCAGCAGGTTGCCACCCAGCGAAACAGTATTAACCAACATGCGAATAAGCATCTCCGGCGATTTCCAGGTCTGCTCATCACGGTGGTAGCCCCATGCCCCGGATAAAGTCTGACAAGCCTCCCAAGTCACCAGTTCACCTGTTTCAGCGTGGCGGATCCATTCCTGCGGCTGGTACTGCTCCGGTGTCCAGAGATCCTGTTCTATCTCTGTCCTGTTATCGATAATGATGCCGGGCTGCAGTTCACGGGCCATTTTCAGCAGCGCTTCAGCTTCCCAGTCTTCTTTTCCCTTGCCTTTCATCCAGGCCTTGTCGCCTGTACCCTTGCTGCTGCTATAAGAGAAGTCAAACCAGAGAATATCGATCTTCCCGTAGTTGGTCAGCAACTCGCGAACCTGATTGCGCATATACTCGGCGTAGCGCTTAATGTCTCTGCCCTCATTCTGTGCCAGAGCATCAGCATCATCTCTGCGTGGGTGCAGCATATCAATCGGAAAATCAGGATGATGCCAGTCGATCAGGGAGTAATAGAAACCCACGCGCAGCCCTTCTGCCCGGAAAGCATCGACATACTCACGAACAAGATCACGGCCGGCCGGTGTGTTGGGCGCTTTGTAATCCGTGAACGCACTGTCAAACATACAAAAACCCTCATGGTGCTTGGTTGTCATGACAGCGTACTTCATACCGGCGGCTTTTGCCTGTCGTGCCCATTCACGGGCATCGTACAAATCAGGGTTGAAATGCTCAAAATAGAGGTCATAGTGTTCTTCTGTGATCATCTCCCGTGATTTGATCCACTCATGACGTGCCGGCAGGGCATATAAACCCCAGTGAATAAACATGCCGAAACGGTTACACGTAAACCAGGCGGTGTCTCCAGGTGTTTTTCGGGTGACATACTGACTCATAATCAGTGCTCCTTTCTCTGGATCAGGTTTTTGTTTACGGATATGGCGCGGTTTTTCTTTTTTTAATGGGTTGAGCGCCAATTGTCTATCTGAAACAAAGTATAACTGATCATGCTTAAAAGAGCCAGATCAAGCTATGCACCTGACTGTTAATGCGAGCAGGTTCATTGGCTATAAGTGTCGTATCCGCTATAATAGACTTACCGGCGCAGTATGTGTGGCCGGCAGGTTTATTACAGATAACGGGCACAGGTCCCGGGCAGCAAGGCCAAGGGGCTGGAAAGGACTGGGAAATGGCAAATTTTAAAATAGGTGTGATCATTGACTCATTTCGCCTGGGAACCGATGAGGGTATCCGCAAGGCCAAAGAAATCGGTGCAGACGGTATTCAGATATATGCCGCCAAGGGGAAGGTTTCTCCAGAAAACCTCAATGCCGCGCAGCGGCGTGAACTGCTGGATAAAATCAAAAGCGAAGGACTGGTTGTTTCTGCCCTGTGCGGCGATCTGGGCGGCCACGGGTTCATGGTGAAAGAAGATAACGCCTGGCGTATAGAGCAATCAAAACGCATTCTGGAACTGGCCCGCGATTTGGACACCAATATTGTCACAACCCACATTGGTGTCATTCCCGAGGATCCCGAACACCCGCGCTACTCGGTTCTCCAGGAAACCTGCGTCGAACTGGCTGAATTCGGCGAAAAGCTGGGTGCGTATTTTGCTATTGAGACCGGTCCTGAAACTGCGGTTGTCCTGCGCAGATTCATTGACAGCCTGGGCGCGACCGGTGTCCGCGTCAATCTGGATCCGGCAAATTTTGTCATGGTTACCGGCGATGACCCTGTTGAGGCCGTGAAAACTTTGGCCCCCTTTATTGTGCATACACATGCCAAAGACGGTATCCGCCTGCGCGAACAGAACCCCGAGATCACCTATGGCATGATCGAAGACGCCATTGAACGTGGTGAAGCCTTCCGTGAAGTACCACTAGGACAGGGTTCAGTCAATTTCCCTGCTTATCTAAAAGCGCTGTCTGATACAGGGTTCAACAGTTTCCTGACGATTGAGCGTGAAGTTGGCGATGATCCTGCCAGCGATATTCGCCAGGCAGTGAACTTCCTTAAGGAGCACATCCGTAAATTATCATAAAGGATGATCAACAAGTATCGTGGAGGACATGACATGACCTTAGGTGTTAGTTCTTGCAGTTTCAACCGCTTGATCCATTCCGGGCAGATAACACAGTTCGACACAGTCGGCAGCGCTGCTGAGATGGGTTTTTCGTTTATTGAGTTTACCGTACTGGAGATGCCGGAAGGCGAGGACAAGCTGTCCTACGCCCGGCGTTTGCGGGAGGCATGCGATCTGGCCGGCATCGCTGTCGGCAACTATACCATCGGTGCTGATTTCCTTAACGGCAGCGACGGAGATCTGGAAGCAGAAGTGCGGCGACTCCATGCTGAAGTGGACACAGCAGTTGTTCTGGGTGCTTCTGGCATGCGGCATGATGTCAGTAGTGGCTGGCGTAACGACACAAAGGCATCAAGGCTGTCGGCTGCCCCGGCTGAAAATTTTACAACCGTTCTGCCACGGCTGGCACGAGGGTGTCGCATGGTTACTGAATACGCGGCAGAAAAAGGTATTCGGACCATGAGTGAGAACCACGGTTATTTTGCCCAGGACAGTATCAGGATAGAAAGCCTGATCCAAGCTGTTAACCATCCCAACTACGGAGCCCTGATCGATATTGGCAATTTTCTTTGCGCTGATGAGCCGCCGGCACTGGCGGTCACCCGTCTTGCTCCATATGCCTTCCATGTGCATGTCAAAGACTTCCTCTATAAATCAGCCCAGGATACGGATCCGGGTGAAGGCTGGTTCAAGACACGCAGCCTCAACAGATTGCGCGGTGCCATCATCGGTCACGGCGTCGTTCCGGTCAAACAGTGTCTGCAGATCATGAAGCAGGCCGGGTATACCGGTTCAGTCGCCATTGAGTTCGAAGGGATGGAAGATCCGATGCTGGGTGTCCGGATCGGTTACCAGAACCTTAAAGCCTATCTCGCCGACTGATACAAAAACTGATCAGGCAGGGTCTGCAGCAGGCAGACCCTGCTTTTCTCTCATCTGAAAGAAAAAGGAGATGCTTATGGATGATAAGGTAATCCGCCTGACAGCGACTGATTTTGAAGAAACAATGGATTTTCTCAACATGGTTTTCAGCATGTCAAGTCGTCCACATCACTTTCAAACACTGCTGCCCAAATTATATCAGCCTGATGATCTTAAAATGCAGGCTCATTTCGCCATTCGCCGACAAGGCAAACTACGGGCGGTTATTGGTTTATATCCCATGGAATTGCGGATTGGCAGCCAGGTTTTGAAGGCAGGGGGCATCGGTGGTGTCAGTACCCATCCGGAAGAACGCAAAAGCGGCCTGATGCGTCGCCTGATGCAGGCCGTGGTCAGCGAACTGGAAACTGAAGATTATGCGTTGTCTATATTAGGTGGACAGCGTCAGCGTTATGGCTACTACGGCTATGAGAAAATCGGCTCCAGCCTGTCTTTTGATCTGAGCAAAACCAATTTGCGACATTTCTTCAGCAACCAGGAATACAACACCATTCGTTTTGAGCCGGTTGATGGAGGCGACGAACCGGCTTCTTTAGCATTGACTCAGCAGATGAAAAACTGGTATGACAGCCTGCCGGTGCATGTTGAGCGTCCGCTGGCATCATACATGACGATCCTGAATTCCTGGTACGCCCAGACGTGGCTGGCGCGGAACGCCGGCGGCGAAGCAGTCGGCTACCTGGTCTGTGACCGCAAAGGCACCCAGGTCAGTGAATTGATCACCGCCAAACCCGACTGGCTGCTCAGTGTTGCCGCAGCCTGGGTGGATCGACTGGAAGAAACACCTGTAACGTTCATCCTGGCACCCTGGCAGCAGGATGCGGTCGCCGACCTCAGCCGACTAGCGGAGAACTGCGGGCTACATCCCGCTAAAGCATGCAAAATACTGGACTGGCCGGGTGTTCTAACCGGTCTGCTCAATGTCAAAGCCTGCATGCAGGCCATCCCGGAAGGGCGGTTGCGTTTGGGGATCGAAGACAAAGGACAGGTTCGCGTTTTTGAACTGGCTTATCAAAATGGTCAGGCATCCTGCCGCCTTTGCGCAAGGAATGAAGCTGATCTGGTTTTCGATCATTTAACCGCAACACGTCTTCTGCTTGGACCGTTGCCGCCATCTCTGGTCATCCCGCAGCAAATGCCGGCAGACAGCCAACTCAGCCAGTTGCTGGCCCTTTGGCTACCCTTGCCCTTTTTCTGGCCTCTGCCGGACAGCGTCTAGGCTTTCAGTGTCGATCCGTCGCCGTGTCTGCGAGAAACTGGAGCAGAGCAGCACAGGTCTCTGTGGGCTTTTCCAGAAAAGTCAAATGACCGCAGTCTTCAAAGACCATTAGGCTGCTGTCAGGCAGCAGCTGATCCATAGCTTGTCCCTGTTCCAGCGGAATCGTCCTGTCATGGGCGCCCCAGATGAGAAGGACCGGCTGGCTTATGTCGGCCAGCTGGTTTTTCAAGCTGCCGCTGTCATTGTCCTGGATCAGTTTCTGCAACGTCTCAGCGGGTATCAGGTTGTTGAAATAATAAAAAGACTGAAAAACGTCCGTTCCGGCCTTCTGGCGGTCAAAAAACACAGTTGGAAAATAGAGGCGCTGCAACACATAGTTCTGAAAGACACCGTCGATCAGCCATGCCGGCAGACGCTGACTGAAACCTCGCTGGATGTCTGTGAGACCTGCGCTGTTCAACAGGATGAGCTGTTCCGTCTTTTGTGGATGCAGGAGAGCAAGGTTTATTGCCACTTCTCCGCCCATTGAATGGCCCAGAACCGCATATCTGGAAAATCCCAGATCGTCCATCAGGAGTCCGCATAAACGGGCCATGTTCGCTTTGCTGTAGTCCAGATCCGGTGACTTGTCTGATAAACCAAAGCCGATCAGATCGACCGCGATCACCTGATAATGTTCAGCCAATGTCGGAAAGATAGAAGCATAATCATATGACGATCCCATAAAGCCGTGAATCATTAGCAGCGGGAGGCCATCCTGTCCATGCCTGCGGTAGGCTAGTTCGGCACCGTCAACCGCTCTATACAACACATCTGCCGTCACTTGCTGTTTGTAGCGTGCCACTACGCGCTCCGTCATCAGATGATCAGTCACCAGCATGGCAGCCGCCAGACTGATCAGCAGTATCAAAAAGAGTGCCAGTACAATGACTAACACAACTTTCCCACCCCGCACAGCGGGTAGACTTTTCAGGCGCTGCTGTTTGACAGGCTGAGGAGCTTGCTCCGCGGTCAAACAGCCTGCGCAGCAGGAGTAAGCGCC
>JAAYLM010000025.1 GCA_012521915.1 Oscillospiraceae bacterium
GTGTTTCAGTTGGTGCCGAAAAAGCGATGCGCCTCTGTCGGAAAAAGGATTTGCCAGTTGTTTTCATGATCAGTCGCATGGATGAAGCCAATGCCAACTTTGACCAAGCTTTGGCCAGCCTGCAGGAGACATTCGGTCAGACCGTTCTGCCGTTTGCCTTGCCTGTGCTGACTGATGGTGTTATGAGTGGTGTTGTCGATGTTGTGAACGCTCAGGCTTATGCGCTTGATGCCAAAACCGGCCAGGCCAAACCGATGGAAATACCTGCAGAACTGGCAGACGCTGTAGAAGGCTTGTCAGAATCCCTGATTGAGGCTGTAGCTGAAACAGATGAAGAACTTATGGAAAAATATTTCAGCGGTGAACCATTCACAGAAGAAGAAAAAAACCGCGGTTTGCGTCAGGCCATTCAGACAGGTGCCCTGCAGCCAGTCTTCGTCGGATCAGGCGTTGCCAACTGGGCCGTTTCCTTCACCATGGACCAGTTGGTCAACTATCTGCCCGCAGCGGCAGACAGCAAAGAGGTCAGTGCCACTGCTGGCGATGGTTCGTCTACCGTACTGAAAGCTGATCCAACAGGTCCTCTTGCCGTATTTGTCTTCAAGACGATCGCGGATCCGTTTGTCGGACGCATATCACTGTTCAAGGTCGTTTCCGGCACACTGAAAGCGAATGGAACCTTGTACAACCCGATAAAAGAGAAGGATGAGCGCATTGGTTCTCTTTTTATGATGGTCGGAAAAAAACAGCTGCCTGTCGAGCAGATCAATGCCGGCGATATTGGTGCTGTCACCAAACTGATGGTCACGACAACCAACGACACCTTGTGTGAGCGCAGCAGCATCTTGACCCTGCCTCAGATCAACTTCCCGGTTCCTTGTCTCTCTCTGGCCATTCTTCCGCAGGTCAAGGGCGAAGAAGATAAAATCATGTCCGGACTGAACAAGTTGAAAGATGAAGACCCGGTGTTCGATGTGCGCAATGATCCGGAAACCCATCAGATGGTTTTGTCCGGTCTTGGTGAACAACAACTGGAAGTTCTACGCAGCAAGCTGAAAGTCAAATTCAACGTGGAAGCGCTTTTGGAAGAAGCCCGGGTGCCCTATCGTGAAACCATCCGGAAAAAAGTAAGGGTTCAGGGACGGCACAAAAAACAAACAGGCGGTCATGGTCAATATGGTGATGTCTGGGTAGAGTTTGAGCCGGGAGAAGAAGAAAATCTGGTCTTCGAAGAAAAAATATTCGGTGGTTCCGTGCCAAAATCCTTCCATCCGGCCGTTGAGAAAGGCCTGCAGGAAGCCATCAGTAAAGGTGTGCTGGCCGGATATCCGGTTGTAAACCTGAAAGCTACTCTGGTGGACGGATCCTACCATGATGTTGATTCATCAGAAATGGCTTTCAAGATCGCGGCCAGGCTTGCCTATAAAGCCGGTCTTCCCCAAGCCGGACCTGTGCTGCTGGAACCGATCAGCACGGTTGAGATCCATATCCCAGATGATTATCTGGGTGATATCATGGGTGATCTCAATAAGCGTCGCGGTCGTATTATGGGTATCAATCCTGATGATGAAGGACAGGTTGTTCAGGCTGAGGTGCCAACATCAGAAATGGGTAAATATGCTTCTGATCTTAAATCAATGACACAGGGTCGCGGTTGGTACACCATTCAGTTTGCCCGATATGAGCAGGCTCCGCAACCTGTTGCCGACAAGGTCATCGCAGACGCGAAAGCCAGAATGGAAGAGGATGACGAATAGGTGGTTGTCAAGGCTTGGTTGTCTTTCAGTCACTGTGCATTGACAGACCATGTTATAAATTTAACAGAGAAAGCCTGCATGGATGCAGGCTTTCTCTGTTAAGTGGCGGTTAAGTTTTGCTCAAGGGTGGTAGAACATGAGCTGAAGGGGCGGGGTCACGCCCGTTTTTTCATCAAATTCCATGATCAAGATATCCTTCATATAGACATTCCAGCGTTCCACAACAGGGCTTTCCGCCTGTATCCGTGCTGCCATATCCAGGTCATCACATTCATAATAGCCGAAAAGTTCGTTACCATAACGCCAGATGGTATAGTTGTGGATGCCGGCCTGATTGAGCACCGATGTCATTTCAGGCCAAATCTCGTCGTGGCGTTTTTTGTACTCCTTTTCGCTGCCTGGTTTGATTCTGGCATGCCAGGCAAAACATTTAAGGTTTTTTTCTTCAAGTGTTTTCATCATCTTGGCTCCTTTCTCCACGGGCGATTTATGCTATGATAGGCTGTTATTGCCGCGTCCACCCTCAACGCGGTGTGTATGGTCTGATCCGCCACGGCTGACAATGGCCGTCTGCGGTTTTGCCACTTGGTGATCCGGGGCTTGCCGGTATTTTTGCCGGAGACGTTCAATGGCCTGTTCAAGACGCTGAATGACATCGTCGCGATTGCGCTGGCTGGTTGGAATTCGTGCGATGAAACGGTCGATGAAAAGGCCAAGTGAATGCAGGGTGTTGGCTTCACGCAGCATGATGACAATAGGCTCCCGTATTTTTATTGATGTAAACAAGGCCGCCTGGTTTTCGTAATAGGTCATGCTGAAATGCGATTGATCGTGCGTACAGGATTCACTGATGATATAAAGATGATACGATTTATGAGCGCGTAAAAGGGTGACAATCTGCTCGAGCCATGCAGCCTTTTCTGCCGGGCTTACACAGATTGATTTGCAGGATATCAGCTCAAAGCTGCCGGACAGGTCAAATCTGTCCTGATCACCATCCTCCAGAGCGGAAAGTGAGAGAAGTTCATAGACGTCACTGCCTTGCTCGATCGCCCGTATGAAACGTTCCCTGCTGGCCAGCAGCCATTCTGCCGAATGTTCCTTCCCCAGGACATCAGACTGGGAACAAGCCTGCAGCAACCGGGTGAAAAGCTGTGTGGGCATGAGCAGCGGATTGAGTTGATGGCGTATGGTGTAAAGCCGCTCGAACTGATCCTGCAAACGACGTAAATCAGATTGAAAGGCTGGCCGCTTTTTTGCTGTATAGACATTGAGCAGAGGCTGGCACTGGTTTAAGCATGACTCGAACAGGCGCGTGTAGTGATGGATGATCTCAGGGCTGTTGCAGAGAAAAGAGAGTCCTTGATCTTTTTGCTCTTCAGTAGCCTGGCTGAAACAGATGAAGTGATCCTTCACAATGATCAAAGTCTGCTGAATCATCGGGTCAGCATATTGCGGCTGGTAATATGAATCGATCTGCCCGGAGAGATGAAGCGGAAACCAGTATTCAAGAATTCCGGTGATTTCCTGGGTGCGCCTGCTGACAATGTGGATTATCTTTATTCTGTGACCATGCTCTATGACTTGGCGCAGGAGGCTGGCGCTGTACCGCATGAACTGCGGGTCATCAGTCAGCCAGTTCATGCTTTCTTCGCTGACCAGCATGAGCGTGCACGGTTTCTGACTGGTTATCACGTCCAACAGCAGATTAACAACAGCCTGGCGCTTGCCGTTGATGCCCCGAAAAATCTCCAGCTGCTGCTGGCTTCCAGAGACTGCCGATTTATGCCATGCCGCACAAACAGTAGGGTTCTGAACAAAAAACTCAGTCCTTTTTTGTGTAGCTGGCTGACCGCTCTGGCTGAACCAGTTGCTGATATTGTCCAGCAGTTTTACCGGGTCACCCATATCCGGGGACAGGTCGGGCATGGGCGGGAAATTTAAACCGTCTGCCGACGCCAGCCAGTTGGCCAGCAGATGCACCCGTTCCGTATCCTCAAGGCTGTGCTCCTGCCTGTACCCGCTTAATGTCTGCAAGATGCGTGACAGGTAGGCTTTTTGATAAGGATAAGCGTTGGTCCTTATGAAAAAATCAGCCAAAGCCGCAAGATGTGGTGATTGTGCAGCGATGACGCGGTCGCCGGTTTTCCAGCGGCTGATCAAAGAAGGGTCTACATTGATTGCCTTGGCCAGCTTGCTGTTGCTGATCTTGAACACATGCGTCAGTAACCTTAATTTTTCACTGAATTCCATGATATCCCTCCAAGGCTGACTCGCGCACATTATGACACGGGCTGACATGAATTGTCAATTTCCATAAATAAATGACGCCCGGAACGACACAGTCCGGACAGTCTGCACCGTAGCATAGGCCGTAGCAGGGATGGTCGCTTGAGTATCTCGGGGAAAGCTGATATGATTGGACTAAATCAGATGGCAGGCTGCTTGTTCCTGTTGCGATAGCTTGCGACTGTTGTCGAAGCGACAGAGAAGGAGACACACAAAAGTGGAAGATGGCAGTAGTATACGCATTTTTTTGACGGCTGTACAACCGCTTGTCACAAGCACACCGATATTTGTTGATTTCCTTATCCTTTTCATACTGATCATGGTAAACGCTTTCTTCGCAGCGACTGAGATCGCTGTCATTACCTTGAATGACAATAAAATCAGAAAGCTGGCTGAAGAGGGTGATAAGGTAGCCCGCAAACTCCTGCGCCTGATTGATGAACCCAGTCGTTTTCTGGCAACCATACAGGTAGGTGTGACGCTGGCCGGTTTTCTTTCGTCAGCGCTGGCAGCAGACAAATTATCCGGTCGCCTTTACCGGGCGATTGGGCTTGACTTGCCAATCGTCCGCACAGCCAGTGTGGTTGTTGTCACCGTCATCCTGGCTTATTTTTCACTGGTACTGGGAGAGCTGGTGCCAAAGCGCCTAGCGCAGCATAATCCGGAAAAACTGGCTAATGGCATCGCCGGTATTATCACCGGCCTTGGAACGATCATGAAACCTTTTGTGGTGCTGCTGACAGTCTCGACAAATTTGATTTTGCGCCTGCTGGGCATTGACCCTTCTCAGACAGACAGGACGGTGACCGAAGAAGAGATCCGCATGATGGTCGATGTTGGTCGGGAATCGGGCAGTATTCATGAAGGCGAAAAAGAAATGATCAACAACATCTTCGAGTTCAATGATAAAGAGGTCTCAGAAATCATGACACATCGCACGAACATTGTTTCGCTTAATGTGGAAGCAGATTATGCTGAGGTCCTGTCTGTCGCAGTTCATGAAAAATACACGCGCATCCCTGTCTTTGACGAGAACATCGATAACATCGTCGGCATTTTGCACATCAAAGATCTGCTTTATCATGCTGCTGAAGGCCTTAAAGAGCCATTTTCCCTGCGCAAAATGATCCGCCCGCCCTATTTTGTCCCGGAATCCAAGAATATCGATGCCCTATTCCGCGAAATGCAGCGGGACCGGATGCAAATGGCGGTTGCCATCGATGAGTACGGCGGGACGGCTGGTATTGTTACCATCGAAGACTTACTGGAGGAAATAGTGGGCAACATCCAGGATGAATACGATGAAGAAGAGCAGGAGATTCTGCGTAAAGATGAGCAGACATGGATTATAGACGGTCTGGCTGATCTCGATGAGGTCGGCATGGCTATTGGTATTGATTTCCCAGACGATGATTTTGAAACAGTTGGAGGCTTTGTTATCAGCTTGCTTGGGCGCATTCCTGAAGCGCACGAACTGCCGGTTGTCACCTATGAGCATATAACACTGAAGGTGCTGGCCATGGAAGAAAAACGTATTTCCAAAGTGGAAATCAAGGTGCTGCCGGTTCTTGAAGCCGACATCGAAAACGACGATGGCAAGTGACACGGTCAGGCAACGGGTATGAACAAGCGCTGTTTACGCCAAGAAGAGGGGGACTTTCGCATACATGCCGCGATATGGCTATATTTTACTTGATGAACATGATGATGACATGAGCAGGCAGGCCATGCAGCTCGATACGATCGGATCATTCACACGCATTTTTGTTGACAGGCATAATAAGGACAAAAAGAGCAGGGAACAGCGCAGGCGGTTGCTTTCGCTGCTGGAAGCCGGTGATGTGGTTTATGTGGCAGCGGCTGACCGCTTCTGCGGCAATCTGAAAGATTTTCTCGATTGTTATGAAAGAATCCAGAGCAGAGCCTCTGACATTGTTCTGCTGGAAGAAGCGCTTGACAGTCGCAGCGCTGCAGGGAAAGCGACGATAAGAACATTATGTGCTTTTAATCAACTTGATTTCGTTTTTCAGTCAGATAGCAAGAAAGCCGGTATTCGCAAAGCACGTGCCAGCGGGCGCCGTATCGGCAGGCCCCCTGTGGCAATACCTCCGGGCTTCCGGGATATCTGCAAAGCCTGGTCGCAAGGCCAGATCAGCGGCCGTGAAGCCATCATCAAAAGCGGCTTGCGCAGTACCAGTTTTTATAAAAAAGCAGCCGAACTGGGTTTCCAGGCACCTAAGAGGCAGAAAACTGAATAAAACGCCATATTGCTGTCACAATAATACGATATGATGCGTGAGCAGCGTTGTCGGCAGCGCCTTGTCCGTGTATAATATATCGATGCGGCATTTCACAGGATTTAGATAAAGGAAGGAACCGTTATGAGCGAGAACAAGAATAAACCCGCCCAGTGGAAATCTGAAGAGCAGCGCATGGCCCGTAAAGCCAGGCTCGCCGAAATGAAATCCAAGGATGGCGGAAAAAAACAGATCAGAACAGCCAATCCGCTGACCCGGCTGATCACGATTATCGTGCTTGTCATCGCACTGTTGGTCACCAGTTTATGGGCAATCGTCCGAAGCGGCCTTCCTCATCGCGAACTCGTAGCAGTCGCCATCGGCGACCATACGCTCAGTGCTGTGGACATCAATTATTATTATTACCAGCAGCTGGCCTCCTATGGTCTTGATCCGACAAATCCGGAAACCAAGGCTACGCTCGATGCTCCCAGCGGTATGGAAGGGTTCAAGACGAATGCAGATTTTATAAAAGACCAAGCCATTCAGCAATTACGGGAAGATGTCCTGCTGGCTGAGCAGGCAGCCCTGAAAGGCTTGAGCCTTTCAGCTGAAGAATCTGAAAGTGTTGAAAACTATATCTCCGGAATGGCAGCCAACGCAACCAAGGAGGGTAAATCTTTAGATAATTTTCTTGCTGCAGCCTATGGAACCGGCATGAATGAAAAGGTGCTGCGCCGTTGTGTTGACCGTATGCTTCTGGCGGATCTGTTTGCCCAGGATAAAATTTCAGCCTTTACCCACACTGATGAGGATCTGCAGAAGGCATATGATAAAACACCGGAGCAGTACGACCTGATTGATTATCGCGTATTCTATCATGCCGCAAACATAAAGACCGAGGCAACAGAGGCTGAAAAGACTAAAGCCATGGAAATATCTCGTAAAGCGGCGGACAATATGCTCACCAAAATAACCGATGAGGCTTCATTCCGCAGTCAAAGCGTTGTCTATGCGGCTGACGCTGATAAAGAAGCCTACAGAGATGATGACATAAGCCTGAACCGCAGCAAATATTACAGTAACATCTCACCTTCCCAGGTGCGTGACTGGCTTTTCGAGGCGGATCGGGCCACCGGCGACAAAGCCGTCATTGAATCAACATCCGGCTACTATGTTGTTATGTTTTTGAATCGCACAAAAGGAGAATTTGAACAGGTTAATGTTCGCCATATCCTGACAGTTGCCAGAAATGGGACCGCGACAACAGAACAGATTACTGCGGCAAAACAAAAAGCCGAAAAGATTCTGGCGGATTACCAGGCCGGTGAACAAACAGAGGAAGCCTTCGCGGAACTTGCCAAACAAAACTCTGAAGACGGCAATGCCGCACAAGGTGGCCTGTATGAAGGTGTTTACAAAGGGCAGATGGTGACGGAATTTGAGGACTGGTGTTTCAACCCGGCCCGCAAAACAGGCGATACCGGGATTGTCCAGACAGACTTCGGTTTTCATGTTATGTATTATGTCGGCACCAACGGCGTCGACTGGAAAATCCGTACCAGGGATTTGCTGAACAGTGAAGCCTATCAGCAGTATCTGGAAGAACTCGGCACACAGAATCCCTATACAATCCGTTCCTTTGGCTTCCGTTTTGTCGGCTGAAGGCAACGCAACTTTGCCGGACCGTTTTTTATCCGTGTTAACCTAAACAACCTGACTGTCCGGCTCATTTATTGTCGAAAAAAAGATGTCAATCTGCGTTGACACCTTTCATTGCGAGTGTTATTATCTTATAACGCGTCATAAACTGGAGGCATATCGCTTGTAGTACTTGACAGCGAAAGACTCTTTTCAAATCAATTATAGCATTTGCAGGAGAGTCGTCAATATTTCAGGTGCATAATGAACCTGTTTGTCCTGCTGACGGTACTGTACAAGTTTGCTGACCGGCAGACCGGGCAAACCTGCTTTGTTTGTACCGCAAAGTCAGACTGTCGTAGCGGACCAACAACGGCAATGCCGGAACATGCGTGAGGTGATCATTAATGGTGCGTCCCGTCCAATTGGGCAGAACCGAAAGAATGTCTTATTCCAAGATCAATGAGGTAATTGACATTCCCAATCTGATCGAGATTCAGAAAAACAGTTATCAATGGTTTCTCGATGAAGGCCTGATGGAAGTATTGCGCGATGTATCACCGATTACAGATTATTCTGGTGATATTGAGCTGTCTTTCATCGACAAAGAGTTCGATGTACAGGCACCAACCTATTCTATTGAAGAGTGCAAAGAGCGTGATGCGAACTTCGCCGCGCCTCTGCGGGTAAAAGTCAGACTGCGCAATCGCAAGGACGATATCATAAAAGATCAATATATTTATATTGGTGAGTTCCCAATTATGACAGACACCGGGACCTTCATCATCAATGGCGCCGAACGCGTTATCATCAGCCAGCTGGTGCGTTCCCCCGGTGCCTATTTTGATATCATGCTGGACAAAACCGATAAAGAGCTTTACACCTCCCAGATCATCCCCAACCGGGGGGCCTGGCTGGAATACGAAACGGACAGCAACGACCTGCTCTGGGTGCGTGTGGACCGGACAAGAAAATTTCATCTGACTATTTTGCTGCGTTCTCTAGGCTTTGGCACGAATGAACAGCTTATTGAGACCTTCGGCGAAGAAAATAGCCTGACCCAGACCATGATCAAGGATGGATGCCGTAACAGGGAAGAAGGACTTCAGGAATTATATAAGAAACTTCGTCCCGGAGAGCCTGTCTCAGTTGAAGGCGCCGAGTCTTTGCTTAACAACATGTTTTTTGATCCAAAACGTTACGACCTTGCCCGGGTTGGCATCTATAAAATCAATAAAAAGCTGGCATTGGCCACACGACTCGTTGGGCACAAAGCGGCAGAAAATGTCGTCGATGACCTGGGAGAGATCCTGGTTGGCGCTGATGAGATCATAACAGATGAGATTGCCAGGCAAATCCAGAGTGCAGGCATCAACGAAGTGTCTGTATACCCGATTCAAATTGTCGGAACCACTATCAACCAGCTGGAAAACAAGCTGAAAATCATCGGCAACAACCGGGTGCAGGCCCGGCAGTTCCTGCTTCGCTATTTCAGCCAGGATGAGCTCGGTGATTTTGATCCGGCGGTTCTTGGCCTCTCAGAAATGGCCAGGACCGGCATACTCCGCGCGATCATCATGGAGGCTAAAACCCAGGAAGATCCGATTGCTGAATTAAAAAAGCAGATTATGGAGCGCTTACATGAGCTGATGCCCAAGCATCTGACTGTTGACGATATCGTGGCTTCTGTCAGCTATCTGATAGGCCTTGAATACGGTATTGGTGAAAAAGATGATATTGACCATCTGGGCAACCGGCGTATCCGTTCTGTTGGCGAATTACTGCAGAACCAGATCCGGGTCGGATTCTCCCGCATGGAACGTGTGGTGCGTGAACGTATGGGCACGCTCAGTGATATGGCTGCTGCCACACCGCAGATGATTGTCAATACACGGCCGGTCAGCGCGGCCATCAAGGAGTTCTTTGGCTCAAGCCAGCTGTCCCAGTTCATGGATCAGCCGAACCCCCTTGCTGAGCTGACGCACAAACGGCGCCTTTCAGCCCTGGGTCCAGGTGGTTTGTCGCGGGAACGTGCCAATTTTGAGGTTCGTGACGTCCACTCCTCTCATTATGGACGCATGTGCCCGATTGAGACACCTGAAGGGCCGAACATCGGCCTGATCAACTCGCTGGCAACCTATGCCCGCATTAATCGCTACGGCTTTATCGAAACGCCCTATCGTGTCTATGACAAGACAAAGGGCATTGTTACCGCTGAAGTCCGTTACATGACCGCTGATGAGGAAGACTATTATTATATCGCCCAGGCTAATGAGCCGCTGGATGATGCTGGGCATTTTCTCGATAAACGTATTATTTGCCGTTATCTGGATAAATTTCTGGAAGTTGAGCCGGAGCAGGTCGACCTGATGGATGTCTCGCCCAAACAGCTGGTTTCGGTGGCGACAGCCTTGATCCCCTTCCTGGGCAACGACGATGCCAACCGTGCTTTGATGGGATCCAACATGCAGCGCCAGGCTGTTCCACTCATCAAAACAGAGGCACCGATTATCGGTACCGGTATGGAATACCACGCGGCCAAAGACTCAGGTGTCTGCGTCGTTGCCAAACAGGATGGAATTGTTGAGTTTGTCAGCGCTGACAAGATTGTAATCAAGACCGGTTCCATGGGCTTTGACACTTATCGCCTGACCAAATATCAGCGATCCAACCAGGGCACCTGCATCAATCAGCGCCCTCTGGTCAAAAAGGGTGAAACCATTACAGCTGGCGATATTATCGCCGACGGTCCCTCGACAGATGATGGAGAGCTGGCTCTGGGCCGCAACGTGCTTATCGGTTTTATGACGTGGGAAGGCTACAATTACGAAGACGCCGTACTGATCAATGAACGACTGGTTCGCGAGGATGTTTATACATCGATCCATATAGAGGAATACGAGTGTGAAGCACGTGACACCAAGCTGGGCCCTGAAGAGATAACACGAGAAATTCCCAACGTTGGCGATGACGCGTTACGTGATCTTGATGAAAACGGCATCATCCGCATCGGCGCTGAAGTACAGGCCGGTGACATCATCGTGGGTAAGGTGACACCTAAAGGTGAAACGGAACTGACAGCTGAAGAACGTCTTTACAGGGCGATCTTCGGTGAAAAAATCCGTGAAGTCCGGGATACTTCAGTACGTATACCCCATGGTGAAAGCGGTATTGTCGTTGATGTCAAAGTGTTTACCCGCGAGAATGATGATGATCTCAAGCATGGAGTGAACATGCTGGTGCGTGTCTACATCGCCCAGAAAAGAAAAATTTCCGTTGGTGATAAAATGGCGGGTCGCCACGGCAATAAAGGTGTCATATCCAGGATACTTCCAGAAGAAGACATGCCTTTCCTGCCTGACGGAACCCCTTTGGATATCGTTCTCAATCCGCTCGGCGTTCCTTCCCGCATGAACATCGGCCAGCTGCTGGAAGTTCATCTGGGACGTGCTGCCGCTCTGCTCGGTTGGAAAATCGCAACACCGGTTTTTGACGGTGCGACTGAAAATGATGTCATAGATGCTTTTGCTAAGGCTGGTATTGAGCCGGATGGCAAGACGGTTCTTTATGATGGACGGACCGGCGAGCCTTTCGAGAGTAAAATCACCGTCGGCATGATGTATTATATGAAACTGCTTCATCTGGTTGATGACAAGATCCATGCGCGCTCCATTGGGCCGTACTCTCTCGTAACCCAGCAGCCCCTAGGCGGTAAAGCCCAGTTTGGCGGCCAGCGCTTCGGTGAAATGGAAGTCTGGGCTTTGGAGGCATATGGCGCCAGCTATACGCTGCAGGAAATCCTTACAGTCAAGTCAGATGATATATCCGGACGGACAAAGACGTATGAAGCGATCGTCAAAGGTGAGAGCGTACCTGAAGCCGGAGTTCCGGAATCCTTCAAGGTGCTTGTCAAGGAACTGCAGAGCCTGGCACTTGATGTACGTATCTTCTCGGAGAAAAACGAGCTGGTTGACATTAAAGAAGAAGATGAGAACGATGTACCGGAAATTGACCGCAGCAAGCTTGATGAACTGATGGGTGTCAGCGTTGTGGATGACCACTTGACCGCGGCTGGATTCACGGAGGGCCTCCTTGATGAAGATGGTGGCATTTCCGTAGATGTTGATCTGGATGAGGAAGATGAGGCAACCGGCAACGAGGACGCATCTGCGGATGCAGACGCGGACGGCCCCTACAATGATGAAGAGGAGCAGGGTTAGCCAAGGGTCTGGCTGATATGTTGAAGCTCTGTCATCAGAAAAAAGGAGACTGCGCTCATGTTTGAAATGAATCATTTTGAGGCAATCGGTATCAGCCTTGCCTCTCCTGAAAAAATACTGGAATGGTCTCGCGGTGAAGTCAAGAAGCCGGAGACAATTAACTACCGTACACTGAAACCAGAGCGGGACGGCCTGTTTTGTGAAAAAATATTCGGTCCGACCAAAGACTGGGAATGTCATTGCGGGAAATACAAGAAAATCAGATATAAAGGGATTGTCTGTGACCGTTGCGGCGTTGAGGTGACAAAATCCAAGGTGCGACGTGAGCGACTCGGCCACATAAAACTGGCGGCACCGGTTTCCCACATCTGGTATTTCCGTGGCATACCCAGCCGCATGGGCTTGATCCTTGACATGTCACCACGTAATTTGGAGAAAGTCTTGTACTTTGCCTCTTATGTTGTCATTGAGCCAGGCCTGACCAGTTTTTCACCGCGCCAGGTGATCACTGAGAAAGAATACCGTGACGCGATCGAAGCTTACGGGAAGAACAGTTTTAAAGCCAAGATGGGCGCGGAAGCGATCAAAGAACTGCTTAGCGCCATTAAGATCAACGAAATGGCGCAGGAGCTGAGAGAAGAGTTCCGCTCTTCAAGCGGGCAGAAAAAAGTTCGTATCATCAAGCGGCTCGAAGTGGTCGAAGCTTTTAAAAAGTCGGGCAATAAACCGGACTGGATGATCCTGGATGTATTGCCTGTACTTCCACCCGAACTGCGGCCGATGGTTCAGCTGGATGGCGGCCGTTTTGCAACCTCTGACTTGAATGACCTGTATCGCCGTGTCATAAACCGTAACAACCGCCTGAACAAGCTGCTGCAGCTGGGTGCTCCGGAAATTATCGTGCGCAATGAAAAGCGCATGCTGCAAGAAGCAGTGGATGCCCTGATCGACAACGGTCGTCGCGGCCGTCCGGTTACCGGAGCAGGCAACAGGGCTCTGAAATCGTTGTCTGATATGCTGAAAGGCAAGCAAGGCCGGTTTAGGCAGAATTTGCTTGGGAAACGCGTTGACTACTCCGGAAGGTCCGTTATCGTTGTTGGTCCGGAACTAAGGCTGCACCAGTGTGGTCTGCCCAAAGAAATGGCGCTGGAGCTATTCTAGCCATTTGTGATGAAGAAAATTGTCGCAGCAGGACACGCCCACAACATAAAAACCGCACGTCGTCTGGTGGACAGGGCCAATGACTTGGTATGGGACACCTTGGAGGAAGTCATTCAAGATCATCCTGTTCTGCTGAACCGCGCGCCAACCTTGCACCGTCTGGGTATACAGGCATTTGAACCCGTGCTGGTTGAAGGCCGGGCTATAAAACTGCACCCCTTGGTCTGTACCGCTTACAACGCCGATTTTGACGGCGATCAGATGGCGGTTCATGTTCCGCTTTCTGCTGAGGCCCAAGCTGAAGCCCGCTTCCTCATGCTTTCAGCCAATAACCTGCTCAAACCGCAAGACGGTAAGCCGGTAACGGTGCCGACACAGGACATGGTTCTGGGTATTTATTACCTCACGCTGGACAGGGAGGGTGAGGGTGACGGCGAGAGCGTCGTTCCACATGCCTACAGCTCGGTTGAAGAAGCGATTATGGCATATGACGGCCATAAACTGCATCTGCACGATCGTATTAAGGTACGTATGCAGCGGCAAATGCAAGGAGAAAAGAAAAGCGCGCTTGTCGAAAGTACACTGGGCCGTTTTATTTTCAATGCCGTCATACCTCAAAATCTGGGCTTTGTTAACCGTACCTTACCAGAAAAAGCCTTGGCACTGGAATGCGACTTCCTGGTGGGCAAGAAAGAAATAGGCCAGGTGATCGAGCGCTGTATTCAACAATACGGTCTGTCCGAGACGGCTGCCATTCTTGATAAGATCAAGATGCTTGGCTATCATTACTCAACAGTTGGCGGATTGTCCATCAGCATCTTTGACATGATTGTCCCCGATGTCAAAAAGCGGTTTATCGCTGAAGCAGAAGAGAAAGTAGACTATGTCAACCGCCAGTTCCAGCGTGGTCTGCAGAATGAAGATGGTCGTTACCGTGCTGTTGTTGATATCTGGCGTAAAACGACAGATGACATCACAGATGCCCTGAAAAACAATCTGGGCAAGTACAATTCTGTCTACATGATGTCCCAGTCTGGAGCCCGTGGTAACATCAATCAGATCAAGCAGCTGGCGGGCATGCGCGGCAACATGAGCGATACATCGGGTAAAACCATTGAAATCCCGATCAAGTCCAATCTGCGTGAAGGCATGAATGTGCTGGAATTTTTCATCTCCAGCCATGGTGCCCGCAAATCGCTTTCGGATACTGCCCTCAAAACAGCAGACTCAGGCTACTTGACGCGGCGTCTTGTCGACGTCGCCCAGGATGTTATCGTACGCGAAGAAGATTGTGGTACCGAGGAATATATCGCGATCAGTGAAGTCCAGGTGGGAGGATCCAGCAAATCACGGCGCATCGTGAAGTCTTTGGAAGACCGTATCGCCGGCCGATATGCCGCGCGCGATATTCTGCATCCTGAGACAGGCACGGTGCTGGTAGCGCGAAATCATCTGATCACAAGCGTCCTGGCTGAGCAAATCGGTCAGGCCGGTGTCAGACAAGTGCCCATCCGGACTGTCTTGTCCTGCAGGGCCACCCATGGTGTCTGTGCACGCTGTTACGGTGTCAACCTGGCAACAGGTGAGCCTGCGGTGATCGGTGAAGCTGTCGGTATCATGGCCGCACAATCCATTGGTGAGCCGGGAACACAGCTGACCATGCGTACCTTCCATACAGGCGGCATTGCTTCGGGCGATGATATCACACAGGGCCTGCCCCGTGTCGAGGAGCTGTTTGAAGCACGTAAGCCAAAAGGTCAGGCCATTATTTCTGAACTGGACGGTGTCGTGCGTGTAGAAGAAACAGGCAAACGCAAGCGTGACATTTCGGTAACAGCGGGTAACGGCGAAGCCATCACCTACAGCATACCGCTGAGTGCACCCTTGATCGTCAGTACCGGAGATACCATTGAAGCCGGTGATCTGCTGACTGATGGATCCGTCAACCCGCATGATATCCTGCGCATCAAAGGCATCCGCGGTGTACAGCAGTATATCATCAGAGAAGTGCTTAAAGTCTACAAGAACAACGGCGTTGAAATTAATGACAAACATATTGAGATCATCGCCCGTCAGATGATGCGGAAAGTTCGTATTGATGATCCGGGAGACACCGAATTGTTGACCGGCAGCATGGTTGATATGTTTGACTTCGAGTCCGAAAACGCCAGAGTGCAGCAGAATGGCCTGACGCCGGCAAGTGGTAAACGGATACTGCTGGGTATCACCAAAGCCTCGCTGGCTACCGATTCTTTCCTGTCGGCAGCGTCTTTTCAGGAAACCACACGTGTTTTGACTGACGCGGCTGTTAAAGGAAAGATCGATCCGCTGATTGGACTGAAAGAGAATGTCATCATAGGCAAGCTGATTCCCGCCGGTACAGGGATGACCCGGTACCGCAACATCTCAGCCGTGCCGGTTGTCGAACAGAACTACGATCTGCTGGAAGTTTAA
>JAAYLM010000216.1 GCA_012521915.1 Oscillospiraceae bacterium
CCTATTCAGCAGTCTTCAGGTTTTCCATTTCATGCAACCAGTTCCAGAAACCTGTCGGGTCAGCAGGCAGGGACTTTTGATCGACCCGCTGAGCACTGAGCACAGTCAAAGACCGCTCAAGATAAAGGGGTACTTCAACAGCCCAGTCTAATATCTTGTCCCGTGCAGACTGATACAATTGATCTTTTTCAGTATCATCCGCAGCGTGGGCTGCAGTTTCAAGAAGGTCATCAAGACTTTTGTCGGATAGCCTGAATGTATTTAATCCACCAGTCAACGGACTCTTGCTGATTTCATTTGAATGGTAAGCCGCAAAAAACACTTCCGCAGCATCCATCGCACGCACGCCATACCACAGTGCGATATCGCCGCGTTGCAGAAGTTCGGAAAAATGAAGTGGATCCTCAACGGTAATTACATCAAGGCGAATGCCGATTTCGGCCAGAAGCATTGTTGCCGTTTTAAGGCAGTCAGCTGTCAAAGGTTGATCCATGGCATCCGCTAGAACATGCAGCTGATAAAGCAGCGCAGCACCATCGGGGGCCTGTATCAGTCTTTGCCCAGATTCGTCCGCGGTGAATCCGGCTTCTATAAAATATGCCCGCGCCGCTGAACGAGCCGTTTCCAGGATTTGTTCACGCGACATGCCAACCCTATAAAGCTGATTGCCATCAGGGTCAACCGCATAGGCTGGTTGTGCTGCGTTCGCTTCGACAAGCGCCAGTCGGTCTGTGGGAGCATTGACAAGAATCGGCTGAAGCGGTTCTGTCCCGGCAGAAGTCCGGCAGGCTGAAAAAACAGTCGCCAGGCCTTTGCGCAGTAATCGGCTGGCTTCAGATGAGGGTAATCCAGATTTAACAGCCGTCGCGTTGATGCCGATGTAGCTGTAGGCCGGTTCAGCCTGCCACAACGAGAAAATCCGGTTGCCGCTGAGCCTGCTGTCCTGGTTGTAGCGCAAAATGTCCGCCAATGCTGTTTTTGTTGGCTCGACACTGGCCAGGTCACTGATTCCGCTGCCTACGGCAGCAATCAGGTCATCGGACACTGTTTCTTTCAGCTGCAGATTTTTAATTTCAGGTTCCCCTTTGAAATAGGACGCGTTGGCAGTCATTGATACCGTTTTATCTTGATATTTCTCAAACTGGTAGGGTCCTGCACCCAGAGGCACTGCTGATTTCTGCTGAATCACAGACAAATCAGAGCGGGAGAATCCGAACTGGTTTTTAGCATAATCATACAATGTATGATCCCCGTAATAGTGCAGCGGAGCCACGGGTATATTCAGTTTTTTCAATGCATCGGGGTCATCCCCGGCGATTGTCACAGATACCGTTCTTTCATCTAATTTTTTAATACCGGCAATTTGAGCGACGCCTTCTCCTCCTGTTGCTTCAGCTTGGGCAGCCTCTTGCGTGACAAAAGCATCCAGGGCGACGGACAGAACGGGTGTTTCCGACACGCCTTCGATACCCCAGAAAGCCTCCGGATTGCCTTTATAGGCCAGCCAGGTCTCCTGCAGAAAATCCTCTGCTGAAGGGTACTCATCTTGCGCGATCTTCCAGACTTTTTCGGAATAGACGCCTGTGAGGCTGCCTTCGTCTGTTAATCTGGCAAAGTCCCAAATCGACATGGCCAGTACTGCTTTACGTTCGGCCCGATCAATTTCTGAAGGTTTGTATCCGGTATATTGTTCAGCGTGTCCTCTGGACGTGGTGTATGTATAATCGATGATCGCCTGGATCTCATCTGCCCAGGCTGTTTTGACCTGCTTCCAGAAAGCGGTTTGCTGCACCTCGCTCCAACTGTCATCCTCGCTCCAGCTGTGTTCCTGGCCGGCTGTATAGATCTGGTGGGCAAGTTCGGTATATTGGTCATAGGTATCCTGGCTGATCTGCCTCTTGTAGTCGATAGCGCCCAGAACAGGAAGGTCATGTAGATCGATATGAAGTGGGTATGCAGGATCAAAAAACACGTAAAAAGAAAAGATGACATCGTCTGCCGTTAATGATTGACCGTCACTAAAATAAAGGTCATCCCGTAAAGTGAAGGTGAAGGTCGTCGTGTCGGTGGTGTCATCATATTCAGTTTCAGTGTTGGCGATGCCCTCATAGGTATAGGTTTTGCCCGCATAGGGCATAGCTTCTCTGCTGGCTGCCTGCGCGACGACATCACCTCCACGCTCTAACGTCAGCAAATACAACGACGTCAGTTGCACAACAGCCTGATCACTTTCTGCTTCCGCAAAAAAAGGACTGAAAGA
>JAAYLM010000217.1 GCA_012521915.1 Oscillospiraceae bacterium
ACCAGTGGCATTTCTTGCTGCGGCAGCTCGTCGCTGGCCACCGTTGTTCCCTGTGTGGTAGAAGGCACATGCGTTTCCTGTGTTGCAGATGATGATTCAGGCCGGGCGCATGCTGAAGTAAGCAGAGGCAGCAGGGATAGAAGCAGCAACAGGCAAAAACAGAAAAATTTACAGCCTTTTCTCATGAAAAATCCTCTCCTCATGCCGCTGACGAGCGTGTTGCCGTCGGCATGGTTGTTCTAAATAGGCATCTATGTACTGGACAATAAAATGCTCTTTGAGTATACCAAAAAATAGCAGCTCTGCCCGAGCTGTCAAAAACGTTCATATTGTTGTCACATTGAAGAGATTATGTTTCTGCCGCACAAAAAACGGTGTGCTGATCATACGTCGAAAGAAGCATTTAAGGAAGCATTCAACTTTTTTCGTAAAAGGCAGCGTTTCAGAGGCTACTGCTTAACAGGCTTTAAACAAAAGCTAGAGATACCCATTTCCTGCTTGCATACTGGCTGGTTTATTGATCGGTAAAAACGACTTCGTTCGGTTTGACCATGCCTAGCTGCTCCCTGGCGACACGTTCTATATAGGCATCGCTGCCAACCAACTGCTGAAGCTCGCGCAGTTCAGTAAGGCTGCCCGCCGCATCCTGCAGATTGACCGACAACTCAGCCTGCCGCTGCAGTATGCGGTCCATTTGCTTTTCCTGTTCGAAATAAAGGGCGATGGCTGAAGAAAGCATGACCAGCAACAGCATGCCAATAAGCACACGTACAAGTATCTTGCTGCTGTTCAATGAACGTTTTTGCGGTCTCTGCTTCGCGGCCATCTGAATGATTCTCCTCACTGTCTATGCCAAGCCTGTTTTCATTCTAAAGAAGCCAGATGCATTATTCAATACTGCAGCCGGCAAGACGCTTAACTGAGCCTTCTGATTTAATACCTGTGTAATGAGCCTGTAATACGAAGCAACGACTCGCTTGACAATTATTAGCGGGTCTTTCACACAGACTCATCGGCGCTTTCTCCTGCTGCACAGGCGGTTTGACCGCGGAGCAAACGCCTCAGTTTGTGAAACAGCAGCACCTGAAAAGTCTACCCGCTACGCGGGCTGGGATCGTTGTGCAAATAATATGGCAGGCTAGTCCTGAAGAATCTCATAAAGTGAATCTGCCTCCTCTTTTCTTACAGACTCACGCACCGCCAGGATTTTCAAACGTGTCCGGCCAGATCCAAACCCAATTTCCAGTATGTCCCCCGGCTTTACTTCGGCGCCGGGTTTGGCTGGACGTCCGTTGAGGGAAACACGTCCGGCCGAACACATTTCGTTGGCCACTGTTCGTCGCTTGATCACGCGACATACTTTTAAATATTTATCAAGCCTCATCGGATCGCTCCTTTGCTTTTTGCCATAATGCTTCTTGCTGATCAAGGGATAAAGCAGCCAGTTCCAGCCGACGTTCCTGAGCCAGATGCTCCATCTCAGAAAAGCGGCGCACAAACTTTTCTGTAGAACGGGTCAAAGCCAGTTCCGGAGAAACACCCAGGTGGCGCGCATAATTCACCACCGAAAAGAGAAGGTCACCTATTTCGCTTTCAAGAGCGCTTCCCTTTATCCCACAGTCAGCCTCCGGACACCGGGCCAATTGCGTTTCTTCCAGCACTTCGTCCAGTTCCTCCAGAATTTTTTCTCTTGGCCCGTTGCTATCAGACCAGTCAAAGCCGACCTGAGCTGCTTTTTGCTGCACCTTGTAACTGCGCATCAGCGCAGGAAGCGACCGGGGTACGTCCTCCAGCACCTGAGCATGTCGCTGCTGCCCTTTTTCCCGACGTTTGTTTTTTTCCCAGTTGTCTATCACCGCTTCGGCAGTTTCCGCGCGATCCTGGCCAAAAAGATGTGTGTGGCGAGAAATCAATTTATTGCAGATAGCGGTCGTAACATCAGTGAAATTGAATTGATTGTTTTCAGCAGCGATCTGGGCATGAAACACCACCTGCATCAGGACATCACCTAGTTCATCACACAGTCGGTCCGGCCGGCCGTCATTAATGGCGTCTATGGCTTCACAAGCTTCTTCAAGCATATTCTGGCGCAAGCTCATGTGTGTCTGCTCCCGGTCCCATGGACAGCCTTGTCCACTTCGCAAAAACGCCATCAGACTAAGCAGTTCATCAAGCTGAAACTGATCCTTCTCTTTGAATGATGCCGCATCCGGCAACTGTTTACCGCACGTATCCGCCATGTTGTTCCTCCTAGTCAAGCCAATGAATCTGAAACCGGTCGAAATGAATTTTTTCAGTAAACTGCTCGGCAAAAAAAATCGTCTGGTGAAAGCGGGCAAACTCCCAGGTGTTTTTTTTCATCCAAATCGGGATCGGTATGTCCAGCGTGCGGCAGAGTGCGATAAGGCAGCTTTCCAGCTGCGCTGTAAAAGTGTTTTCATGATCCACCTGCTCTACTGAAGCAACCTGCACAAGCAAATTCCCCTTAAATAATTTTCCTTCCAGTTTCATCCGTTCTCCTCTGCGGCTGCCATGGTCGTCTGCGGCTTTCCATTTAACGGAAGGCAAGGCTGACAAAATTCATGCATCCGCTTAACATTTTATTAACGAATAGACCATGATCCCGATACATTTCTCTGTTAATCTGAAGTCACTTCAGAGAAGCATCCCCTTACTTCATAACCCCCCTCCTTTTTATACCGGCGGCCCCCCGCCGGTATAGCTTTTTTTCATTTATTAATCATAACATATGAAGCTGAATACATGATTTCAGGGACGAATGCTAAACCCGGACGCCGGACGGCAGCAAGTACAGCCGACCAGGCCCGGGCCGTAAACCATCCGTCCAGCTTACTTCAGGCTGGGGTAGATCGCTTTATAGCGTTGTAATGCCTCTTGCCATTCAGGAACATTTTGCGGTGTGTACCGTTTCAAATCGAATGATGCTGCTATCACGCGCCGTGCATCGCGGATATCCTGAAAAGCCACATGAGCCAGAAGCTGAATAGCCATATTTCCCATGGCTGTCGCCTCAATCGGCCCGGCAATCACGCGGCTGCCCGTCGCGTTGGCGGTAAACTGGGACAGCAACCCATCTTTTGTCCCGCCTCCGACAACATGCAGATCGGGGTACTTCCGACCGGTCACGGTTTCAATCTGATCCTTGGTCACACGGTATTTCAGTGCCAGGCTCTCATAGATGCAGCGCACGACTTCGCCCCTCTTCTCCGGCACAGGCTGTCCGGTCTTGTGACACAGCGTGCGGATTCGCTCCGGCATATCTCCCGGGAAACCAAGGACATCCTCGTCGGGATCTATGAAGCAGCGAAATGGCGGGCATTCCAGGGCTTCCCGTTCCAGATCGGCATAGCTCACGGTAGCACCCTCCCTGATCCACTGGCGGCGTGATTCCTGAATCAGCCATAAGCCCATGATATTTTTGAGGAAACGTGTTGTACGGTTATAGCCACCTTCATTGGTGAAATTGAAGGCATAAGTCTGGTCGTCAATCAAAGGTTTTTTACTTTCTATGCCCATTAGGGACCACGTTCCGCTGCTGATATAAACAAAATC
>JAAYLM010000218.1 GCA_012521915.1 Oscillospiraceae bacterium
AAAAGCTGGAAGTGCGTTTCTGGAATGACAGCCAGGTTTTCCGCTTTTTTTACCATGCGATCCAGAATGCCCTGCTCAGCGGCGGCGGTATCGCGGCAGATAACACAATAACGGATGCTGAGGAGGATACAGACAAGGTAAATGAAACGTTAAGGGGAGAGGACAAGAATGAGGCAACTGCGCCAGTCCAGCCGCTCAGCCAGCCGGAACTGCCGTTTGCTGAACCGGCTGTAGCCTACACAGAGCCTGTACCGGCATCCGCAGGCCAGGCGGTTACAGGTCATCCTGCATCAATATGTGATGAAGAGAACGAAGTTTCGTCCGGGTCAGAAACCGTCACATCGCCGCCGGATCGGCTGCAGATTGATGTCTTGGCCCGGGCACGCCTGATCGGCACACTCTTTGGCACTTATATCCTTTTGGATGCCGCCGATGAACTGTTGCTGGTGGACCAGCATGCAGCCCATGAAAAAGTGCTTTTTGAGCGTCTTGTGGCCCGCCACCGCACTGTTTTGGCTTCCGGCGAGCTGCTTGTACAGGATCTGCTGGTTCCTGAAGTTATCACATTGAGCCGGCGTGACCTGCAAACCTTGCAGGATGAAGCGGACCAGCTGCGCCAGCTGGGTTTTGATTGCAGTGTAATCGGACCTGCCAGCGTGGCCTTGCGGAGCATTCCGGACACCGGAGAACGGCAGCTGCAGCCTGAAGCAGCCTTGCGTATGGCGCTTAACGCGATACAACAAGATCAGCTGAAAGCAGCTGACGGCATCAAGGAAGTCTTCTACCAGATGGCCTGCAAAGCCGCTGTAAAAGCCCATGATCGCCTGGGCGAAGCGGAAATCCGCCAGCTATTGCATGATCTCCAGCGCCTGGAGGACCCCTACCATTGTCCGCACGGCAGGCCGGTCGTCGTCAGGCTTAGCCGGCGTGAACTGGAAAAACGCTTTCGCCGGGTTTTGTGAGACCATGCAGCAGGCAGCCGATGAAAAACCGCTCGTAATTGTGATCACCGGGCCCACCGCCAGCGGAAAAAGTGATACAGCCCTGTGCCTTGCTGAAAAGCTGGGCGGGGAGATCGTCTCTGCCGACTCCATGCAGGTTTACCGCGGCATGGATATCGGCACAGCCAAAGTCAGTCTGGCAGACCGGCAAAAGGTGCCCCATCATCTGATCGACATCCTTGATCCGGGTACACCGTTCAGTGTCGCGGCCTATCAGGAGCTGGCCGGAAAAGCCATCGCGGCCATCCTGGACAAAGGCGCCACACCGATTGTCTGCGGCGGTACCGGCCAGTATCTTTCTGCACTGGTTGAAGGGCTCCGTTTTGCCATGGCGCCGGCCGATCCCGCTATCAGGGCTCGCCTGCAGGCTCGGGAAAAAGAAGAGGGAGCAGAGAAGCTCTGGCAGGAGCTGGAAAAAATTGACCCTCAGGCTGCTGCCAGAATATCACATCATGACGCGCGACGTCTTGTCAGAGCTTTGGAAATCCACGAGCAGACCGGACGGTCCATGAGCTGGCACGATGCCCGCTCCCGCATGGTGGAGCCGGCCTATACCTACCGGGCTTATTGCCTTAACCACAAGCGGTCAGAGCTTTACCGCCGCATTGACCAGCGTGTCCTGCAGATGGTTGATCTTGGCCTGGCCGGCGAAGCTCAGCAGTTATTCCAGAAACAACTGCCCCCTGACTGCACCTGCCTTCAGGCAATCGGTTATAAAGAATGGTTTGCTTTTTTCCAGGGTGAAACCACCCAGGCAGAAACCATAGAAAGCATCCAGAGAGCCAGCAGGCGATATGCCAAGCGGCAGTTAACCTGGTTTCGAAAAATGGATGGCTTGATTTGGCTGGAAGATAAAGATGTCCATACAACCTGTCATGATATACAAACCGATCTGGCGCGATCCGGTCTGCTGAAAAACTAGCGAGTCTTTGTTGTCACTGCATCAATCGTCGAATAGCCTGGCTTTTCGCTTGTAGCCCATAGCTTTTTTCCTCGCATCCTCTAGACTGGGTCTATCATCAATTGAGATCGAGTAAGGAGGCGTAGCAAACCATGAACAGCCAGTTGCGAACGGAGCGCCATCAGGGAAAAGACATGAGAATCCAGGACGCGTTCCTCAACCACTGCCGCCGGGACAAAATCCTGGTGTCAATGGAGCTTTTTGACAGCAACAGCAAAAAAGGCCAGATCGTCGGTTTCGACAATCAGGCCATTATCCTGGACGATGGTGTCAGTCAGCATCTGATCTACAAGAATGCTGTCATTGCCATCATTCCTCAGGTATCGGTCAATTTTATCTTCAAGGATTCCATACGTTCGCAGCCATCAAAAGCCTACCCGGAATACACCGCAGACTTTACCTAAAACCTGGCATTCCGGCGTATCAAAAGGAATAGGGCTGTAGGCCGGGTTCTCTGGCATCAATACGATTTTACCCTCAACATTGGCTAAAGTCTTAACCGTGGCTTCATCGCCAACCAGAGCGACAATAATGTCGCCCGGCCGGGCCGTATTCTGGCGGCGAACGATGACATAATCGTTGTTCAGGATCGCGGCACCGGTCATGCTGTCACCCCTGACCCGCAGAGCGAAGACATCGCCTTCTGTCGAAAAAAAATCGGCCGGGAAGGGCAGGGAACGTTCGATGTTTTCCTCAGCGAGGATAGGGACACCGGCTGTCACCTGGCCGACCACCGGCAGGTATACCGGCCGGTCCTCCTGTTGCTCCGGCAAGGTGATTGCCCGCCTCTTGCCTGAGGAATAGGCGATGCGGCCGGTTTCCTGAAGCCTCTTGAGATGCCCGTGGATGGTGGATGTCGAACGAACACCAACTCCGGCACAGATGTCACGGACAGCGGGGGGATAACCATTTTCCTGTATGTAGGAGCGTATAAAGTCATAAACCATATTGACGGTCTCGTCGACATTGGCTTTGGTAAAGCGATAGGTGGACATGACAGCACCTCCGGGTGGTTGTTCTTCTTGTAAACGTAAAGAAGGTCGCTGAATGGGGGATCTGATCAGCTGTTTCCTGACTCTATGAAAGTTTAGCAAATCTCCATGCACTTGTCAAACTTTTGTTCGGTGACAAGAGAAAACAGATGAAATAATCGGTCATTTACGCTATAATCACAAATGATGAGCTTCAATGAAAGGACTTTTGCAGTGAATGATCAGATCAGTCAGATCAGCAGGTACGCCAGTCAGCTGAGCCGGAAGATCAAGTCGGGCCTGACGGGTTTGTGGATACAGGTCCGTGATTTTGCGGCGTCTGTCTCCGGCAACAAGCAATCCATGTCCGGTATTGCGGCAGAGCGCGCTCAAACCAAGCCTGCCGATCAGGCAACGATGCCCGTGCAACAGGACACTTTCGACCAGATGTCCCGGATTATCGAACAGCAAAAACAAAAAAAATACATAAAGCCAATCCGGCGTCTCAGCAGGCAGCGTGTCTACAGGCTGCAGGGTTATACAACCGTCACCAAGATTAATGCCCGCAGGAAATCGGAGAAGCGCCAGAGAGTTTTGCGCCAGCTATTACTGATCCTGGTGATCATCCTGGTGATCATCCTGTTGTTCAGGCTTTACAATCCGATTCAGGACATCAGTGAGTGGTACCGTATCATCGGGATCAGGGACATGAATGAAATGACCGGCATCACGCAGACCGTGTCACCATCACCATAAACAGCTTTGCATCCAAACAGGCCAGGCATTAAAACGTATTATTTTTCTAAAAGAAGAAGAAGGCGTTTCTTAGTGCGTTATCCAACTAGACAAAATAATAATTTTGTCTAGTTGGGAGGAGGTAAAATGCAAAAATCTGACTTTTCAGCCTCTTCTGCAGTAAATCAGCCTCTTCTCAGGATCTCCCGTAATCAGGCGTCGTCTCTTTCTGCTTGTGGCTGGCTGTTCTGCAAGTCAAGCGTCATCAACAGCAAGTCCAGACATTGTCCATATTTGAAACCGACACGTCTGAGCAAACCGCTCTTAACAAATCCATGGCGTTCATGAAAACGGACGCTGCTGGTGTTGTCTGCGTTTATCGCCGCTACAAGGGTTTTCAAACCATGTTCGGCTGCCTGTTTGATGAGCTGTTCCAACAGGCGGTTGCCAATGCCCAGGCCCTTGTAGTCCGGCAAAACATACACTGAATCTTCTGCGCAGACCTGATAAGCTTCCGGAGCACGAAAATCAGACAGACAGCCATAAGCAACGATTTTCTCCTGGTCTGTGGCTACCCAGACTTTATGCACATCCCGCACCATATGCTGTGCCAGCCATTGCCTTGTTTCATTTTGATCCATGACCTTATAGCGCCAGTTACAGTTTGTCTCTAAAATATAGTAGGCCATGATGGCCTGTATCCCGGCGGCATCGTCGGCAACGGCCGGCCGGATAGGCAGGATGCTGTTTTTTGCCATTCGCCTTCTCCTTCGCGAACAAACGTTCCTTATATTCGTGTTCTGTTTTACCGTATGGCGTCAGGCCGTCTGTGTCCGCAGCATCTGGTTGACAGCACTAACCACGGCCCGCAACGATGAACGGCTGATGCTGCTGCTGACGCCTGCTCCGATATACAATCGTTCGCCGCCGTTCTGTATCTGCACATAGGTAATGGCTTTGGATGTTGAACCCCTTTCCAGGGCGTGTTCTTGGTAAAGCGTGATTTCAATACGGCTGTTCAGGTACTGCCGGAGCGCCTGGCAGAACGCGTCAAGCAGACCATTCCCCTGCCCTTCTACACGCACTTCCCTGCCGTCATGTTCGAGTGTCGCTTCAAACCGGTGCAACTGGTCGCTGATCATTTCCTCTTTGTAGGTAACCAGTTTTAAAGGCTGCATCAGATTGACATAGGTATCCTGAAACAGCTGATAGATTTCATCTGCTTTCAATTCACGCTGCTGACGGTCCGAACTTGCGGTGACAATCTGGCTGAAAGCCTGTTGAACCGGTTTGGGCAGCAAAAGGCCGTAGTTCTGTTCAAGGATATAGGCAATGCCGCCTTTTCCTGACTGGCTGTTGATCCTGATGATCGGCTCGTATGAACGGCCGACATCCAGAGGGTCAATCGGCAGATAAGGTACGCTCCAGGGCCCCTTTTTCTTGCGGAAAGCTGCCAGTCCTTTGTTGATGGCATCCTGATGCGATCCGGAAAAAGCCGTATAGACGAGTTTACCCGCGTACGGATGGCGTGGCGGTACTTCCATGCGGGTTGTTTCTTCATAGATTTCAATCAGGCTGTTGATATCCGTCAAATCCAGCTCCGGATCAACACCTTGGGAAAACAGGTTTAAAGCCAGGGCGACCAGGTCTGCGTTGCCGGTGCGTTCACCATTGCCGAACAAGGTGCCTTCAACACGTTCAGCGCCTGCCAGCAGACCGAGTTCAGTCGCCGCAACGGCAGTTCCTCGATCATTGTGGGTGTGCAGGCTGACCATGATTGACGGCCGATGACGGGTGTTGCTGCAGAAATATTCGATCTGGTCAGCGTAGATGTTGGGCGTGGACATTTCCACTGTGGCCGGCAGATTGATGATCACTTTCCGCTCAGGCGTCGGTTGCCAGACATCACAGACCGCGTCACAGATCCGCACGGCAAAATCCATTTCCGTGCCGGTAAAGCTTTCCGGTGAGTACTCAAAAATAAACTCTGTGCCAAAGATATCCTGCTCGGACAGTGTTTTGATCTGGCGGGCCCCGCTAACCGCCAGGTCAACACACTGGTCCTGGTTCATGCTGAAGACCACGTCCCGCTGCAGCACTGAAGTCGAGTTGTAAAGGTGGATGACCGCTTTTTTGCATCCTTGTACAGCTGCGAAGGTCTGGCTGATGATGTGGGGACGAGACTGGGTCAGAACCTGGATCGCCACATCATCGGGGATCAGGTCATGCTCAATCAGATAGCGGGTAAAGGCATATTCTGTATCAGACGCTGCAGGAAAGCCGATTTCTATGGTTTTAAAGCCCATTTCAGTCAGTTTTTGGAAGAAACGCAGTTTCTGATCCAGGTTCATCGGCGTTTCAAGCGCCTGGTTACCGTCACGCAGATCAACACTACACCAGTGCGGCGCTTTTTCAAGACGGTTTCCCGGCCATTGCCGGTCGGTTAGACTGATGCCCTGATATGGCTGGTATTTCTCTTTGTTCTTCATGTTTCTTCCTCCTTCATGCTACATTGGCGCTTGCCTGGCGGGAAAATGCCGAACAGGCAAACAAAAAAACCTTTCGTCTCTGCTTTTTGCTGAGACGAAAGGCTGTTCCTTCCGCGGTACCACTCACATTCGTTTTCCTTCAGGAAAACGCACTCATCGGATACAGGCGCAAAGCCGATATCCTGTCTCTATAACGGGAGACTCCCGATACCGCTTACTGGTCTGACTTTCAGCAGTATACACTCCGGGGCGAGTTCGGTCCTCTTGATCGGTCACTTCACACCAGCCAGTGACTCTCTGAATGATCGCCAGAACGTACTGTTCCCCATCAGCGTGTTGTCTTTCAGTTGTTAAGGTTCAGACGTACATCGTCCTGATGAGCCTTACTTTAGCACAGCTCGATCGATAACGTCAAGGCCGTCACAGCCAGTGCGTCTGTTCACGCTGCGTTTCCTGATTGTTTTCTGCTATTCGAAGCAGCCAATGCCGCTTCACAACAAAACCGTTCAGTCTGGCAGGCTTCTGTTCAGGTCGTGCTGCGTGCCTTCAGTTCAGGTTCAACCAGTATCCGCTGACGGGTGCGCTGGGGGAAAGCGTCCATCTCCCGCAGCAAAGCCTGCAGCGCTTCCCTTCCCAGCTTGTCACGCGGCTGGGAAACCGTGCTCAGGCTCACCAGGGGAAGGCTGGCACAGCTGATATCATCAAACCCGATGATCGCCAGGTCTTCCGGGACCTGCAGCTGATGTTCTCGCATATACTGCAGGACACCCATGGCGATAATGTCATTGCCACAGAAAACCGCATCTGGTGGATGGGGCATCCGCAGCAGCGCCTCAATACGCTGATAACCGCTTTCCTGGCGGAACGGCCCATAACTGATCAGACGGGCATCCACAGACAAAGCATGTTCCTGCAAAGTTTTCTGGTAGGTCATCAGGCGGATCTGATTGGACGGGGACGTTTCAATCCCTCCAATATAGGCGATCCGCCGGTAACCGCGGGCAACCAGGTGATCAACGGCCAGGCGGCTGCCATAGGCATGGTCGACTTCAATATAGCTCAGGTCATCCGGCATAGCGTGCCAGAACAAGACAACCGGCAGGTTAAGGGCTTCCAACGCACCCGGGCGGATAAAGGCTGTCGGTTTGAGTATGATGCCATCGACACGCTGCTCAACCATAATGCGCAGTTTTTCCTGCTCTTTGACGGGATCCCAGCCAGTATTGCAGATCATCGTGGTGTATCCGGCCTCATCTGCGGCTTCATTGACCGACATGGTTATGTCTGCGAAAAAGGGATTGGAGACATCCGGCACCATCACAGCGATGATCTGTGATTTTTTCTTGACCAGGCTGCGGGCAATAGCATTCGGCTGATAGCCCATTTCGCGTGCCAGGTCAAAAATGCGCTGCCGCGTTTCTTCGTTGACATCCGGCCGGCCATTAAGCGCCCGGGAAACCGTAGCATAGGAAACTCCGGCGCGTTCAGCGATATCCTTGATGGTGATCATCGTCCGCCCTCACTTTTCTGCTGCGATCCTGCGTCTGCCGTGATTGATTGGATCCAGCTGGCTACATCATGCCAGACATCCTGGCAGTTCAGTTCATTCAGAACTTCATGTCGGCTGTCCGGATAACCTTTCAAGGTTACCGGGTGGCCGGCTGAGGCCAATGACCTGCTAAGCTGTTTTGGCCCTTTGCCATACTGGCCGACCGGATCTTGCCCACCGTAAAGCAGCAGGATCGGCAGGTGTGCGGTCAACTGCTGCTGCCAGTCCCTGCCGGTTACCTGCCTGAGCCAGGTAAACAGATCCAGGTAGCCTGAGGCAGTAAACGGAAAACCACATAGCGGATCAGCGATATAGGCTTCGACAACAGCCGGGTCACGGCTGAGCCAGTCCCAGGGCGTCCGGGCATGGTCAATGCGTTTCAAATTGCCGGCGGCTGTGATGCTGGCCAGTCGCAAAGCACGATGACGCGGGCCTCGCAGCAGAATCGTTCCTCTGGCCAGCAGCTGGCCTAGCAAGGCCGCCGGGTTTCTGCCTGAAGTGCCGCAATAGACAGCACCGGCCAGCGGGTGTGCCGGACGTGTGCTGTAGAGGCGGGCGATGAAAGACCCCATACTGTGGCCAAAAATTATATACGGTGGTTTTTTCTGTTTTGGCAACAGCTGACGCAGCCGGTTAAAGCAGAGATCGGCCGCCCGGGCGACATCCTCGAGAACCTTTTTGTGTCCGTCAGGATATGCGAAAAAACCAAGATTTTCCTGGCTGGCGGCTGAAGAACCGTGACCGGGCAGGTCAAAGATACACACAGCACAGCCCTGGACGGTCAACCAGGAGGCAAAGAGATGATAGCGTTCCATATGTTCAGCCATGCCATGTACGATCTGGACCAGGCATCGGACTGGCAAAACAGCAATATCCTTTTCGCCTGTGTCCTCACGGCAAGGCAGATAGAGCCGTCCCTGCAGTGTGCCGGTATCTGTAGCAGAGTTGAAAGTGAAGCGTTCGCTGACCACACGGATCGTCATATCAAACCTCAGTTTCAGCGGGCTGTCAAGTATCCCTGGTGCGCCAGCAGTTCAGCGGTTAGAACAGC
>JAAYLM010000219.1 GCA_012521915.1 Oscillospiraceae bacterium
GCTCAAGGAGGCGGTGGTCGCGCATCTGCGTCAGAAAGGCTGGGAAATTACGGATGTCGGCGTGCGTTCCCTTGAGGACACCGACACCGATCTGATGTTTCACCGGGTTGGCCTGCGCGTAGGGGCCCTGATCGCGGAACGCGAATTCGAACGGGCCCTGATCTTTTGCGGAACCGGGATGGGCATCCACATCGCGGCAAGCAAGTGCCCCCATGTCCACGCGGGCGTGGTGGAATCGGTTCCGGCCGCCCTCAGGGCGATCACCGGCAACGGGGTCAACGTGCTGGCCATGGGCGCTTTCTACGTCGCGCCGCAGATGGGCATCGATATCGCCGAGGCCTATCTCAACGCGGAGCTTGGCAGCGGCTACGAATGGTGGCACAACTTCTACGAGTTCCACAAGCTGGCCATCGACGAGCTGGAAGCGTTCGACTACGAGACCTACAAGCAAAACGGCTTTAAGCTCAAGCACCTCGGCGATTACCCGCTCAAGCTGGAGCGCAAGCCGGAAAACCTAGACTGACCCGGCGCGGACATAAGGAATGCAGGCGCCAAGGCCCCTCGTTTCCAACCGTATGCAGCAGCTTATCCAACGACGGCTGTTGTCGGGAACGTGTTTTTTACAACTCAAGACTATCAGCATTCAGTAAGAAATCGAAGATGCTCATGTGCAGAACACCTTTATCATTATAAAGCGGCGCCAGTGCATCTTTCGTAATCATAATCTTTTTGAATGCATCTTGAGTCATCAGAAGCGGCTTTTGTTCTTGCGCTTTTTTTGCTTCATCCGGCATGGCAAAGGCGGATTGTACATAATAGCGCTTGGATCCTTTGTTGCAGACAAAATCGATTTCCCGCTGCTTGCGGATCTTTTTACCGTTCTTATCTACTTCGTTTGAAATGACCACCCCAACATCCACATTGTACCCGCGCACTTTCAATTCGTTAAAAATGACATTTTCCATTGCATGTGTCTCTTCTATCTGTCTGAAATTAAGCCGGGCATTCCGCAGACCATAATCGGTGAAGTAATACTTTGAAGGCGTGTCAATATATCTCTTCCCTTTGATGTCATACCTGATTGCTCTGTCAATAAGGAACGAATCCTCAAAATATCCGATATATTTCCTGATCGTATTCTGGCTGATGGTCTTGTTTTTCACGCTTTTAAATGTTTTAGAAAGCTTGCTTGGATTGGTAAAAGATCCTATGGCTGAAGACAATATGTTCAGAAGTTCATCCAATTCCGATTGGTTTTTGATGTTGTTTCTGCCGATAATATCAGAAATGTATGTTTCTTCAAGCAGGCTTTTTAGAAAATTTGCTTTTTGATCCGGTGTAGAAAACTCAAGAACAAGAGGAAGCCCTCCATAAATGACATACTCTCTCCATCCGGATACTTGGTCTCCGGAATATACACTCATAAATTCAGCAAAAGTGAGCGGGTACATATGAACCTCATCACCGCGCCCACGAAATTCTGTAATGACATCTTTAGACAAGAATTTCGCATTACTGCCGGTGACATACACATCCACATTCTTCATCCGTGCCAGGCTGTTTAGTACCGCTTCAAAATCATCAAGCAGCTGAACCTCATCCAAAAGCACATAGTACCTATCTTGATCAGCGATTTGCTCCTTAAGATATGGATAAAACACTTTCGGGTCACGATATTTTTTGTTTTCGTACAGGTCAAAGGCCATCTCAATAATATGATCATCTGGAACCTGCTCGCTTGCCAAATGCTCCCGA
>JAAYLM010000026.1 GCA_012521915.1 Oscillospiraceae bacterium
AGGAGGAAAGGTCTATATGAGCAAAAAATATACTGAAATCAACGCAAGATTTATAGATAGATGGGTTGATGAAGGCTGGGAATGGGGACAGCCTATTCGTCATGAAGCCTATGAAAAAGCAAAGAATAATGATTGGTTTGTCTTGTTGACGCCTACAAAACCTGTGCCAAAAGATTGGTTTTGCAATCTGAAGAATGCCAGGGTTTTAGGTCTGGCATCCGGCGGTGGTCAGCAAATGCCTGTTTTTACAGCGTTAGGCGCAACGTGTACGGTGCTGGATTATTCAGAAAAGCAATTGCTTAGCGAAAAAGAGGTTGCGGAAAGAGAAAATTATGAAATTGATTGTGTGAAAGCAGATATGACAAAACCGTTGCCTTTTGATGATGAGTCCTTCGACTTGATTTTTCATCCGGTTTCTAATTGCTATATTGAGGAGGTTTTCCCTGTTTGGCAAGAGTGTTACAGGGTGTTGAAAAAAGGGGGGATCCTTCTGGCAGGATTGGATAACGGCATCAATTTTCTTTTTGATGATGAAGAAAAGATGGTTGTCCGCAAATTGCCATTCAATCCATTGAATGACAAGCAGCTGTATGCCGAATCATTAATAAAAGATTGGGGTGTACAGTTTTCACATACCATTGAAGAACAAATCGGAGGACAATTGCGCGCAGGCTTTGTCCTGACAGACATCTTTCAAGACACGAACGGCAGCGGCAGACTTCATGATTTCAATGTACCAACTTTTTATGGAACAAGATCTGTAAAATGACACCTTAAACAGACCATATAGCTGAAAAAGTGCTGGGAAGCCCGTATCAAAGCGGTGCTAAGCCGCAATATCATACCGGTGAAAATGAAGAGGCTGCCCACTAAGGAGATGACGATGCATATAGAGGAACAAATCAAACAAATTCTGGAAGAAAATGGCATTGGTGTCTGGGGTTTTACCTGCCTGCATGACGGACCGTCCGGACTGCCCTACGCGCTTTCCATCGTTGTTCCTTTGTCACCGGCCATTCTGGACGAGATCGAATCGGCTCCGACACATACGTATTACCATCATTACCGGACTGTTAACGCGCATATAGACCGTGTCCTGCTGCAGGTTGGCCTGTTGCTGCAAAAACAGGGCTGGCGTTATATACCGGTTGCCGCTTCCCAGTCTATTCCGGATCAGGGCGAGCGGAGTCATTATGGCTTATATTCACATAAAAAAGTGGCTGCGTCAGCTGGTCTGGGCACCCTGGGGAAAAGTACGCTTTTTCTGCATCAGAATTATGGTGCGCGCGTCCGTCTGGGCTCTCTGTTCACGGATTGTCCACTGCCTGTGCGCCAGGTGATCCCTGAATCGGTCTGCGCCGGCTGTGATCTGTGTGTCAAGGCCTGCCCGGCCGGGGCGATCAAAGGGACGGTCTGGCAAAAGGACGCAAGTCGTGAGGACCTGCTGGACGCACAGGCCTGCAACCAGTACATGCGCAGCCATTTTATGCAGATCGGACGGGGGGCGGGCTGCGGCATTTGTGTCAAGGTCTGCCCTTATGCGCAAATTGCCTTGAACAGTCGCAGCAGGCGTTCATAACGAGCCCAATGTGCTGCCTGAGGGTTTGACTGGTCCGCTGAACACTGGCGGCACGGCGCTTAGCCGATAGCCATCTGATCGTCAAGCAGGATTGTATGACTTTCCCTGCCATCCAGCTCCAGCACGATAATCTCGTTTTTTCCATTTTGGAGAAACGGCGCAGGCAACCAGACAGAGCGTTGGGGACCGATCGACCAGTAACGGCTGAGCACGCGGCCGTTCACGAAGATGACTCCTTTACAAAAGTCAGGCAGTTTTATGAAGGTGTCTGCCGGATTACCTGCGATCTCCAGGTAAGTGCGCAGGAACTGCGGCCGTCCGGTAAAGGGCTGGATACCATCCTGAAATTGGACCGCTGACAAATCGCTCAAAGGGAGCGGGCAGGCCTGCCAGTGGTAGACAAAAGTCTGGCCAAGGCAGATGCCGCCGACAGCCCCTTTGCGTTCGGCAAGACGCGGGCCATAATTGATGTGCCCCATGTTTTCCACAAGAATATCCAGTTGCAGGCCTTCCGCCGGAATGGCTAATTCAACAGCGTCAGCAGCATCGTTACGGTACTGGATGCCCAACAGCTCGCCATTGGCGTAGATGTGCGCTCTGTCACACAGCTGCGAAAAGCGGAGCGGCAGTTTTTCGCGAGGACCACGCACGCTGGTCCGGTAGAGGATGAAACCATGTCCCTGGCCAAGTTTCTCCATAGGCAGCGGCACGGTCATCTCGATCGGACGGGTCAAAGCGTCCAGATTGTCCAAAAGGTCGGCTGATTCGCAGAAGACCAATTCACCATAGCTGGCAGGCGGTATCGCTGGAGGCAGGTCAACATCGGGCACAGGGGCGTGACGGGCGATCACTGAGCGGAATAGATGGTACTTGGGTGTCAGGTCACCCCGTTCATCCAGCGGTGCGTCATCGTCATAGCTGTTGACCGTGGGCTGGTAGGTGTCTGTGAAGTTTGCTCCGTTCATGAAGCCAAAGTTGGATCCGCCGTGGAACATGTAAGCCGACAGTGATCCTCCGGCAGCAAGGATATCTTCCAGAGTCTGCGCGGCATCCTGCGGGTCACGCGTGTGATGCTTTTCGCCCCAGTGGTCAAACCAGCCATTCCAGAATTCAGTGCACATCAGCGGGCCTTCCGGCTGATGCTCCCGCAGCTTGGCGAATTGTTCAGTGGCCTTTGAACCAAAATTTGCAGTTTTCAAAATCCCGGTCAGTGTCCCGCCGGTGAGCATAAAATCAGTCGCCCCATCGGATGTGAACAAAGGCACTTCAATTCCGCGTCTGAGCAGGCCGTCTGCCAAATAGTGCAGATAAACCTGATCATCACCATAGCTGCCATACTCGTTTTCCACCTGGATCATCAGGAGCGGTCCGCCGCGGTTGGATTGAAGGGGCGCCAGGCGGACGACCACCCAGTCAAACCAGCGGTCAACCGCTTTGAGATAGGACTCATTCATGCAGCGCAGCTGGATGTCATCATCACGCAGCAGCCACCAGGGAAGACCGCCCATATCCCATTCCGAGCAGATATAGGGGCCTGGACGGACGATGGCCCACAGTCCGAGTGATTGGGCCAGCTGCAGGAATGAAACAAAATCCAGCATGTCACTTTCATCAAAAACATCTGGCTGCGGCTGATGCGCGTTCCAGGCCATGTAGGTTTCGACGGTATTAAAGCCACAAGCCTTAAGCTTGAGCAGGCGGTCCCGCCAGTAAGCACGGGGAACACGGAAATAGTGGATCGCGCCGGCAATTATGCGAAACGGCCGGCCATCCAGCTTGAATCCTTCAGTGTCAACCACCAGCTGATGTTCCTTGTTCATGTTGATCCTCCTGATTTGCCAGACGAAACAAGCGTTTGCCTGATATCAGGCAAACGCTTGAGCTACGTCGTATTGGGCGCTGGTTGCACTGGCAGCGGCCGGGCAGGTTTAATGTACGTCACGGGCATAATAACACCAGACCGCATTGTAGGCTACTTTATAGACTTCCATCTTGCTGAATGAGCCACCGCTAGCCACGTTGCGTTCATAAGCCTCAGGAGTGATAAAGGCGATAACATAGGATGGAAGGTTGCGTTTTCCGTTGTAATAGGCATCGACGGCCGCCTGGTAAACAGTCTGGCTGTACGTGGCTGGTTTGCCCGCAGCCGCTGTTGGGTAGGTGTAATAGCGGCTGCTGTTACTGAGCACACCCGTTACAGTGGATGGAAAGGCTGGATGCGCGACCTGGTTCATGATCACCGTGGCGACAGAAAGGTAACTTTCATAAATTCCCGATTGTCCTTCAAGCGCAATGATGCGGGCAAAAAGCTGGAATTCATCCGTAAGTTCAGCCGGTTCAGCCGGTGTCACCGTAGGTTCCGGTGTCGGCGTCTCTGTGGGTTGTTCATCTGCTACCGGTTCAGGTGTGGGACTTGGTGCGACGGTTGCTACCGGTTCAGGTGTGGGGGTGCTGGCTGGTGTCGGCTTTGCCGTGGGTTTAGGCGTAGGCGAGGGAGTCGGAGCAGGTGTCGCTGTTGGTGCGGGTTTGTAAATAATGGTTTCACTGATCAGGCTGGTCAGGATATAGCCTGCATTGCCCGCTCCGGTTTCTACCTTTGACCAGAAATTGCCGTAGCCGGTACGTAGAAGCTGATCACCCATCGTGACCCTGTCTGTGACTTTAGCGTCTGTTCTTGGCAGCTCCCTGACATTGGCCTGATGGGCTTTCACATAAACTGTACGCTCATCAGATGTAAAATCTTCCAGGGGACGGTTTTCCTGATAAACACCGGACGCGTCTTTTTCCAGTGGAACCGGCGTGGCGGTAGGCTGCGGCGTTGCTGTGGGTGATGGCGTCGCTGTAGGTTTTGGTGTGGCTGTTGGTTGAGGGGTAACCGTAGGCAAAGGCGTTGCTTCAACTGACGGCAAAGCCTCTGCGACGGCTGTCTGCGTACTTGTATCAGCGCTTTCCAACGGTTCATCGAACAGCTGATGCCGGTAGGGCAGCGGATAGGAGGCATCCAGCATGATATCGCTTTCTGACGTCCCGGCTGCACGGCTTGCTGTCTGGTTCAATGTCATATCAGCCTTATGCCGGCTCTGACCGGCCCAGAGCACCAAGGTGAACAGCACCAGCAGCGCGGTTGCCCCTGTCAGAAATCGGTGATGTCTGATTATTCTCTTCATATACCTCAAATATTCTGACAACAGCACAAGCTAAAAATGACGAGGCGGCAGCAAATCCGTTGCTCAGCATGTTCGTGCTGTTCTCCATCTCCTATTTTAGTCGAGCGCCAAACCAATTGTCAAAGAACTTCCTTGTCATGCCCTTTTCATTTGTTTTTCTGACAACGCCTCATGTATAATACACTTGCTACCCTATAAGAAGCAGAGGTTGTCCATGCTGTATCATGAGCGTACAATCATCCGGGATCTGGCAAAAAAAACGCAGGCATATGCGCTGTCTGACGATATGCAACAGAGGCGCCGCTTGTGGACAGACCACAACAGCTTGTCTTTTTCCCGCCCCCTCGTTTATATTCGGGCAATTCCACAGGATGATTGTATCGACAGCCGATTGCTTCAATGCACCGACCCGTGGTTGCGTCAGCTGGAAATGAAGCTGCTGCTGAATGAATACCGCATGCGGTTGCAGGATGATACCATCGTGGAGCCTTATCTTGTTGTCCGGGCTGTTTTGAAAACAGCGGAGCAGGGTGTCTATGGGTTGCCGGCACATCTGGGAGAAAAACCCAGGGCGGGTGGTGCTGCGGCTTTCCGTCCCTCGCTGATTGAAGAACGTGATATTGAAAAAATACAGGTTGCCGATTATGAGGTTGACGAAGCCGCGACACGCGGGCAGCAGGACAAGCTGGCGGACCTGGTCGGGGACATTCTGCCTGTTGTTGTTGACCGGCAAGGTGTACTGTGCGGGATGTGGGCCAATGATATTTCAACGATTCTCGCCCAATTGCGCGGTCTGGAGCAGCTGATGTGGGACCTTTATGATCGTCCGGAATGGTTGCATCGTTTGCTGGGCCTGATGCAGTCCCATATTATAAAACACATGGACCAGACAGAGCAGGCGGGTGGTTTTCGCCTGATCAATCATCAGAATCAGGCGATGCCATATGCACGGGAACTACCGCCGCCTCAAGCGGACAACATACCGGTTTCGCCTAAAACGCTCTGGGGCTACATGGCGTCACAGGAAACGACGGGTGTGGGTCCGGATCAGTTTGAGACCTTTATGTTCAATTACCAGAAGCCGATCCTGGAACGGTATGGTCTGGTTGCCTATGGCTGCTGTGAGGATCTGACCCGGAAAATATCGGTGATCCGCACATTGAAAAATCTGCGCCGGATCGCCGTTTCTCCATTTGCAGAGCGCTACGCCTGCGCAGAACAGATCGGGCGCGACTACGTGCTTTCCTGGCGGCCTGATCCGTCCAGCCATGTCTCCAACGGTCTTGATGAAGACTATGTCTTGAGGGACCTGCATGACGCTTTTACCTGTTTTGACGCGCAGGGCTGTTGCTTCGATATCACGTTAAAAGATGTGGAAACTGTAGGTGGCGATTCTTCTGTGCTGATCCGCTGGTCAAAGCTGGTGAAAAAAGCAATACAGGAACACTACGGAAAATAAAAGAGGAGGTTTTTAGATGAATTTCGCGTTTATGAGTTTTTCCTGTCCCGAGCTGGATATCAGGAGCATGGTGGCAACCGCAAAGAAATATGGCTACGCCGGTATCGAGCCCAGGCTGGATGCCGATCACAAACATGGCATTGAGGTCAACGCGACAAACAGCGCCCTCAAAGAAGCCGCAGCGATCGCGGCAGAGCAAGATATCAAGATCTGCTGTCTGGCTACGTCCTGTCGTTTCGCGGATCCGGAAAATTATCTGGAGCATCAGGAGCATGCCGGGCGTGTCATTGAACTGGCGGCAAAAATCGGTGTGCCGGCGATCAGGGTCTTTGGCGGTGCGATCCCGGACGGTGTGGAACGAAGCCGCAGTTTTGACCAGATCGTGCGGGCTCTGGGCAGCCTGTCGGACAAAGCACAAGAGCATGGTGTAGCGCTTTGCATGGAAACACACGACAGCTGGTGTGACCCTGAGCAGGTCGCACGTGTCATAAAGACGGTCAATCATCCTGCAGTCGCGGTCAACTGGGATATTATGCACCCTGTTCTGACGGCGCAGGTTGCCATGGATACAGCTTTTGAGACCTTAAAGCCCTACATCAGGCATGTCCATGTGCATGATGGTGTGCGTCATGATGGCAAATTGACGCTGGTGCCCATTGGTGAGGGACAGGTTGACCATAAGTCGGCGGTCGTCCTCTTGCGGGACTGTGGCTACCAGGGTTATATCAGTGGTGAATGGATCAACTGGGAGCCCTATGAGGTGCATTTGCCCAGGGAGATAGCCCGCCTGAAGCGCTATGTCTGAGCCCGTGCGTCAGCAGCTTTATACCGGACCTGATCCGGTCGTCTGCGCGGACTGTCATGCCGCTCAGCGGAGCTGCCTGCAAACGGCCCGGATCTCTTTAGTTGAGCTGAAGGTGATCTGTGAGGTGAACAAACGATGATCATCAAGACAGCTATCCTTGGCTATGGCAGAAGCGGCAGTACGCTGCACGCAGACCCGATTGAAAAATCAGCGGATTTCCAGCTTGTGGCAGTTTGTGATATAGACGAACAAGCCCGGCAGAAGGCTTTTCAACGCTTTGGCTGCAAATTATACGAGAACCATCTGGACATGCTGGCCGGCGAAGATCTTGATCTGGTTGTTGTCGTTACAAGGAGTGACCAGCATGCGGCTATGGCTTGCGACTGCCTGAAGGCCGGAAAGAATGTGCTCGTCACAAAGCCATGGGCAGCCGACTACGCCCAGGCTGGAGCGATGATGAAGCAAGCCCGCAGCAGCGGAAAAATGCTGCTGCCATGGCTGCCCGCCAGATGGGGTTGTGACCTGCTCCGTTTGAAGGCATTGCTGGCTTCCGGCATCATCGGCAGGGTTTTCCAGGTCCGGCGAAGCGAATACGCTTTTGGCCTGCGTAACGATTGGCAGATCTGGAAAAAGTATGCCGGCGGATACCTTTTGAACTGGGGACCTCATCTGGTCGACCAGCCTATCCAGCTGCTGGAAGCATCCATAAAGACCGTTTACGGTGAGATGCGCCAGATCAATAATCCCGGTGATGTCGAAGATGTTTTTTACGCGGTCATGAAAACGACAGATGACATTCTGATTGTTTCTGAGTATAACATCGCAGCCGGAGCCACGCCGAACTGGATGATTCAAGGTGATCGGGGTACCATCTATGTCCACCAGGATCAGATCACCATCCATCAGGCCGCTTTCGCTCCGCCGGATCGTGACGGCTACCGCAGCCCGGTGCAGATGGAAACAACCTGCGAGACTGTTTCCGGCAACCGGTACGGCGACCAATTTGCCATTTACCAGCATATTGCCAGGGCGTTGCAGGGGCTTGAACCCTATCAGGTGACGCCGGCCAGCGCTGCAGGATTAACACGGATTTTGGATGCGGTCAGGACATCGAGTGAACAGGGCAAGGTCATCCATTTAAGCTGATCTGTTTGTCAGACCGGAAGGAGTAAAAAATGACTGTATTGTATAATGGCATTCAACTGCCTGAAGCCTGGCCGCCGGACAACATTGACCTGGATGCATGGCAGCCTGTGCCGGTTCCCTGGCTGGATGTGCTGCCGGAGGTTATTCCCGTCGATCTGGGGCGCCAGCTGCTGGTTGATGACTTTCTTATTCAATCAACCAACATGGTCCGGGTTTTTCACCAACCCGCCAAATATCCCTGCAATCCCGTGCTGTTTGCCCAGGGTCCGGAGGAACGCAGCAGCATTTATCCCCACGCTGCCCTGGCAAAATGCGGCGGTGCCTGGTATGACGACCAGGATAAGCTTTTCAAAATGTGGTACATGACCGGGTATGTCGGACATATGGCCCTGGCGGTCAGTGAGGACGGACTGCACTGGCAGCGTCCGGAACTGGATGTCGTACCCGGAACCAACCTTTGCCTGCCTCGTCACCTCCAGCCTGATTCAGGCACAGTCTACCTGGACCGGGACTGCCGTGACCCGCAAGCCCGCTTCAAGATGTTGTTGCGTGAACCGAATAATCTGGCCATGCTCAGAGCTGGCGCAGATAAGGGGAATGCCCCGGGTTTGCTGTTGACGTCTGAAGACGGCATCCACTGGCTGGAGCGCGGGACAACAGGTCGAATGGGTGACCGCAGTACGATGTTTTATAATCCGTTCCGGCAAAAATGGGTGCAAAGCATCCGGGGCAGTTGTGCACGCGGACGTTGCCGCCGCTACTGGGAACACAGTGATTTTCTGCAGAGCGGCAAATGGCAGACAGGCCAGCCACTGCCCTGGGCCTCCGCTGATGCCTTTGACCAGGCTGATCAGTCGCCGCCTCAGCTTTACAACCTGGATGCGGTTGCCTATGAGAGCCTGATGCTGGGCATGTTCCAGATTCTTAAAGGACCGCCTAATGAATTCGGCGAGCAGCGTGCTGAGCCGAAACTGACGGAACTGGTTCTGGCTTATTCCAGAGATGGCTTTTACTGGCATCGGCCGGATCGCCGGGCGTTTATCGGCGCCAACCGCGTACCGGGGGACTGGGAGTTTGGTTATGTTGAGCCGACAGGCGGCATCTGCCTGATTGTCGGTGATGAACTATGGTTTTACTATTCTGCTTATGGTGGTCAGCCTGAGCGCGGACAGGAGCAGGGTTTGAGAAACGGCATGTACGGTCATGGTGCTGTAGGCCTGGCCAAACTGCGCCGCGATGGCTTTGCTTCACTTGAACCCAGACACGCCGGCGGTCAGCTGCTGACGCGGCCGATCCGCTTCAGCGGCAACAGGCTTTTTGTCAATGTCAACACGGCCGGTGCGGCATTGCGGGCTGCTGTTCTGGATCTGGAAGGACAGCCGCTGACTGGTTTGTCCGCTGACATGTGCATCCCTTATGTTGGCAACAACACCTGCGCTGAGTTGCGTTGGCAGGATCCCGCTGCCCTGGATGCTGTTCGCGACCGCCCTGTACGCCTGCGCCTGTCCTTGGACCGGGGTGCTCTTTTTTCTTTCTGGATCACGGGGTCAGGCCGGGGTGCGTCGGGTGGTTATCTCGCGGCCGGCGGCCCTGGCTTGCCTGGTTCTCGCGATTGTGACTAGCCAGTCTCAGACGATAGCGGATTCTGGCAAAAAAGAGACAAAAAGATATAATAAGAAAATCTGCCGGCTTTAGCCGTCAAGAACATGGGTGAGGAGCATAACTGTGGGAAAATGGAATCATAACTTGGAGCATCCGCTGCGCATCGGTTTGATTGGTATGGGCGGACGCGGACAGGGTGTTCTGTCTATTTTACTGGATATGGATGATGTGGCCATAACGGCTGTATGTGACCGTTATGAAGACCGGGCAGAAACAGGTGCCGGCAAGGTTGTCGAAAAAGGGAGGGCGCGACCTTTTGTTACACAGGATTACCAGGCAGTTTTGCAGCGTACAGACGTTGATTGTGTGATAACACCCAGTTCCTGGACGTCACACAGTGAAATAATGATGGCTGCGATGAAAGCCGGCAAGCCGGTGGCGACTGAAGTTGGCGGCGCCTCTGCTGTCGAGGAGTGCTGGGATCTGGTTCGCACCGCCCGGGAAACAGGTGTCCCCTGCATGATGCTGGAAAACTGCTGCTATGGCCGTCCGGAAATGGCACTGCTCAATATGGTTCGCCAGGGTGTTTTTGGTGAGCTCATCCACTGTCAGGGTGGCTACGAGCATGATTTGCGGGATGAGGTGGCTCTTGGTCTGGACCAGCGCCATTACCGTTTCCGCAACTACCAGCACCGTAAGGGTGACAATTATCCGACCCATGCCCTTGGCCCGCTTGCCAAGATGCTGAACATCAACCGCGGCAATCGCTTTGTCAGCTTGTCTTCATTCTCCAGTAAAACGCGTGGTATCGAAGCCTGGGCAGCTGCCAATCTGCCACCTGGGCATGCGGCGCGCCAGACATCATTTGCCCAGGGCGATGTGATTACAACGATTCTGACGTGTGCTCATGGCGAAACGGTTGTGCTGACTCATGACACCTCATTGCCGCGGCCTTATTCACGGGGTGGGCGCGTGCAGGGAACACGCGGTATCTGGATGGAGCTTAACAACAGCATTTACCTGGACGGCAAAAGTCACGGGCATGAATGGGAATCCTTTGATGCCTATATGTCAGAATACGATCATCCGCTCTGGAAGAAATCAGACGTTGCTGATTTCACCGCAGGTCATGGTGGCATGGACTACCTGATCCTGCGGGCTTTTATCGAGCCGTTGCAGAGCGGGTTGGATGTCATGCCCATTGATCTTTATGATACGGTGACCTGGATGGCCGTGACAGCCCTGTCTGAAGAATCAATCGCCCTTGGCGGGCATCCGGTCCCTTTCCCGGACTTTACCCGCGGAGCCTGGATTGAGCGCGAACCGGCACCCCGACACCGTTACAGTCTGGACTAAGTTTTATCGTCTGATCATGCGGGCGGCCATCTGTGCCGCCCGCTATGCTATCCGTCTGTTCTATTTGATTCCGGTAACAAGCTGAATCGCCTTTATTAGTGTCAATTTGGCTTTACCGAAAAATAAGATTGGAAGTGCTGACAATGAAAACACTCTTACACGGTGCCTGCGTGGTTTTTCCCAACCACTCCGAAACAACAGATGTCCTGTTGGAGCATGGCTCCATCATCGGGATTGGTGACAGACTGGGCTGTCAGCCTGATATCACGGTTGATGCTTCAGGATGTTATCTGACTCCCGGCTTCATTGACATGCATGTGCATGGTGGCGGGGACGCCCTCTTCGGTGACTGCACACCCGAAGCGTTCAGAACCATCATGCGCACACATGTCCGTCACGGAACCACAGCGATGCTCAGTACCCTATCCGCGTCATCCACAGACACCATCAATGCCTGTCTTGATGTTTATAAAACCGTCAAAGAAGCCTCCTCTGCAGAACCTTTGCCGGATCTGCTGGGGGTACATCTGGAAGGCCCTTATTTCTCCGGAGCTGAGCGGGGCGCTCAGGATTCCGCTCACCTGCGTCTGCCTGATCCTGAGGAGTATCTCTCGATCCTTGAACGTTCGCCTTATATCAGGAAGTGGTCAGCAGCCTGTGAACTGCCCGGCGCTCTGGACTTAGGCCGTGTGCTGGCCAGACGCGGCATTATTGCCAGCATTGGTCATTCTGATGCGTCCTTCGCTGAAGTGCGCACGGCGCTGGAAGCCGGTTACTCCTGTATTACCCATTTCTATTCAGGGTGCTCATCGCTGCGCCGTGAACAGGCCTGGCGGCGCGCCGGCGTCGTTGAAGCAGGTTTTTTCTTTGATGATATCTGGGTTGAAGTGATCGCGGACGGTTGTCATCTGCCTGAGTCATTGCTTAAGCTGATTTATAAAATCAAGGGGCCTGAGAACATCTGCCTGATCACGGACGCGATCCGTGCCGCCGGTGTTCCAGATGCGGAACAATTCTATGCTGGCGGCTCAGCAAGAGATGCATCACATTTCATTGTTGAGAAAGGCGTCGCTTTTGTCCCGGATCGCTCTGTCTTTGCCGGATCGATCGCTACGACCGACCGGCTGGTCCGCACCATGGTGCAGCTTGCCGGCGTACCTCTGGTGGAAGCTGTCCGTATGGCCACGCTGGTTCCTGCGCGGCGCCTTGGTGTCGACGACCGAAAAGGCAGCATTACTCCAGGTAAAGATGCTGACCTTGTCCTGCTAAACCAGCAGCTGGAAGCTGTTGATGTTTATATTCGTGGTATGTCCTGTCGGGACGCATGATGACGAAAGGTGGTAGAAAAGTCGTGAAAAAAACAAAATTGGCGGTTATAGGTGTCGGTGCCCGCGGCAAAGGGCTTATGACTAATCTGGCGCGGATGGAAGATGTGGAGATCATAGCGGTTTGTGACCGGTTCATGGATCGGGCAGAAGCAGCTCGCGACACCGCACTTGAGCTTACCGGCCTGTCGCCGCGCCTCCATAAAGACTGGCATGATGTATTGGATGAGCCGGGCCTTGAGGGGGTCATTGTCGCGACACCCTGGTATCTGCATATTCCTGTGACCATCGCGGCCATGAAGAAAGGCATCCGTCCTGGCAGTGAAGTAGGTGGCGCTTTTGATGTCCAGGATTGCTGGAAACTGATCGATACCTACGAAGAAACAGGAACCCCTGCCATGCTGCTGGAAAACCGTTGCTGGAACCGCGACGCTATGCTTGTAACCGCACTGGCCAAAGCCGGCCTTTTTGGCGAGATTGTCGCCTGTTCCATGGGTTATATGCATGATCTGCGCAAGCAAGTGGGCGGCGATAAGGATCCGCATCACGGGCGCGTACGCGAGTATCTGGAACGCAACTGCAACAATTACGCCACACACCCCCTTGGTCCATGCGCGAAACTGCTTGGTATCAACCGGGGCAACCGGATCACCTCGCTGGTCGCGATTTCATCAAAAGCTGCCGGCATGGCTGATTATGTGTCCCGGCAACCAGGACACCCCCTGGCGGGCAGCTCCTGGAAACAGGGCGACATCACAAATGTTATCCTGACCCTGGCACATGGTGAAACCATCCACCTTACCCTGGATACGACCCTTCCACGCCGGTACGCACATGGCTTCTTTGTGCATGGTACACGCGGTATGTTCAATGGCGAGAAACGTGAAGTCTTTATTGATGGGATGCACGATGAAGAACAGCCTTCAGAACTGGACAATCTTGACAGCTTTCGCGATCAATATGAAGATCCGATATGGAGAACATTCAATCCGGATGATAACGCCGCACACGGCGGTACAGACTACCTTACACTCAGGGCCTTTGTTGAAAGCATACAGAAGCAGACCGAACCGCCCATTGATGTTTATGATATGGCCACTTGGAAGGCTGTAACGCCCTTATCGGAACAATCCATTGCGCACGGCGGACATCCGGTTGATTTTCCGGATTTTACCCGTGGGATGTGGCTCCGCCGCTAACAGACTTTTGTACTGGTGACGGGATTTCCCTACATGCTGCTCTGATGGCCCGAAGTTTCGGCTCAACCGGCTGGCAGCGGACGGAACATAAAAAGTGCGAGGAGTGATGATCTCATGAACTGGAAAAGAAAAATGTTGCAGGACAAGCATCTCACTGAACGTCAACGTTATCTGTCATCGATAAGTAAAATGACAGCTGCTGAACAGCAACAGGCTACCAACATCATCATGATCCTCATGGATGATATGGGCTGGGGTGATCTGTCTTATTTCGGTTCTAAATCCATTCGGACACCAAACCTGGACCGCCTGGCCAGGGAGGGTGTTGTCCTGGAAAACGGCTACTCATCCAGTCCTGTCTGTTCACCCAGCCGTTTCGGCTTGATGACGGGACGTTATCCCTGCCGGGGTCTGGTCGAGCATGTTTTTTTCCCAAGCGTACCCGTAGAGGAGCGGTATGTCTTGCCGCCGGGCTATGAACGTGAAGAAGATGAGGTCAACGGCGTTGTCACCACAGCCTATATTGAGCACCTGAAAGAAGCGAACAAACGACGTATAGAAACGCTTCAGGTGAACGGCATTCTGGAAGATGAAGTGACTGTGGCGGAAATGCTGCAGGCCAGAGGTTACAAGACAGGCATGTTCGGTAAATGGCATCTGGGAGATCACAGTCCCCATTTGCCCAATGACAAAGGGTTCGACTACTTTTTTGGCGCGCATTATTCCAACGATATGACGCCGTACCATTTCTGGAGAAACAATGAAATCGCAGTTGAAGCAAAACTCGACCAGCGCAGGATTACGGAATATTTGAACAAAGAACTGTTTTCTTTTATCCGGCAGCAGGCAAACAACCCCTTCTTTGCATATTATGCGTCGCCCTGGCCGCATCATCCGTTGAGCTGCGGATCCTCTTTTGCCGGTACTTCCAAAGGGGGCGTTTATGGTGACTGTATCCAGGAGTTCGACGCCGGGATTGGCCAGATGCTTGATCTGCTGGAAGAACAGCAGCTTCTGGAAAAAACCCTGATCGTGTTCAGCTCGGACAATGGTCCATGGCATCAGGGTTCGCCTGGATGGCACCGGGGTCGTAAAGGCAATGTCTTTGATGGCGGTCAGCTTGTACCGACAATATGCAGTTGGCCGGGCCATTTTAGAAACTGCGTCATCAGCGAACAGGTGATGAATATTGATTTTTTGCCCACTTTTTGCGACATTGCCGGTATCGCGCTACCTGAGGATCGAGAGATAGACGGAAAAAGCCTTTTGCCTTTGCTTACAGGCGTGTCAACAGAGAGTCCCCACGATTATCTGTATTTTATTCAGTCACAGATGCCGGTCGAAAGCGGACAAGGCTATGCGATCCGGTCACGTGATCATTTCAAGTACCATCAGGCAACCAACAGTGAGAATGCGGCGTATAAAGGCATGGTCATTCATCCATACCTTTTTGACTTGAACTATGACCGGGATGAATCCTACGATGTGCGCAAAAACCACCTTGAGAAAGCTGCTGAAATGAAAGCCCGCCTGCAGGCTTTTAACCAGTCTGTCCAGAACAACCCCAGAGGCTGGCGATAGGCAGGTTCCGGCGTTGCACTGGCTCAGACCGAAGCATTTCATTGCAGCGCAGTGATCAAAGGGACAGGAGGTTGGTATGCAGGGTAGCAACGACTGGATCGCTACGCGTCAGCGTTTTGAAGCCTGGTGGCAACGTGACCCGGTGGATTCACCTTTGCTGCATCTTGTTGTCAGGCTGGACGAACCGATTGAACCGCTTGAGCCGGAAGAACCTTTTCGCTGTCCTGAAGACCGTTATCTGGATATTGAGCAGCTGGTTATCCGGCGGCGTAATTTCTACCGCACCCATCTTCTGCTGGCTGAAGCGATCCCCCAGATCAGCCTTGACCTGGGACCTGGTTCTCTGGCACTGTATCTGGGTTCTGAACCCGGGTTTGCTTGGGATACCGTCTGGTATAACGCTTGTATCCATGACCTGGCTGCCTGGCCGAAGCTAACATATGATCCGGATAACACCTGGCTACAGCAGCACATGGCTATGTTCAATCGTGCCCAGTCATTGATCGGACCGGATCTGTGGCTGAATATGCCGGACCTGATCGAGAATCTTGATATTCTGGCGGCGTTGCGAGACCCGCAAACCCTGCTGTTCGACCTGATGGATACACCGGAGCTGGTGTTGACAAGGCTGCAGGAACTGGATGATCTTTATTTCACCTATTTTGATTTGTTCTATCAGCTGATTCAACGTGAAGGCAGTAACACCTACACTGCTTTCAATATCTGGGGGCCGGGCAGAACCGCAAAGGTGCAGTGTGACTTTTCTGCCATGATCGGGCCGGATGCCTTCAAAACCTTTGTCCAGCCGACCTTGCGCACGCAATGCCGCCGGCTGGATCAATCGCTTTATCATCTGGATGGTCCGGATGCCATCAGGCATGTGCCTGCCCTGATGGAGATCGATGAACTCAATGCCCTGCAGTGGACCTGTGGTGCAGGGCAGCCTGACGGCGGCAATGACCGCTGGCTGCCCATTTATGATCAGGTCAGGGAATCGGGCAAGGGTCTGCATATTTCCATTTATGACGGAGGTGTTCAGGACTGGCTCGCGCATGCCCTTAAGCTGGTTCGCCGCTATGGGCCGGAAGGTCTATACCTGCTGTTTCCTGTGATGAGCATGGCAGATGCCACGCTGCTTCTAAAATCACTGCGCGGCTAAGCCGGTCTGAAAGCCTGATCTGGTCAGCTTTATCTGCATGAGCGGCAATGAAAACGGATTCAGGCCTGCGGTGCGCTTACACCCTGCGCCAACAGGCGTTTTTGTACAGCCGCCGTGTCAAGCTGCTGTAGCGGAGTACCTGCTTTGCTGCACAAAGCTGCTGCCGTGCCGACACCCTGACCCATAGCCAGGCAGATCGGCATGACGCGGAAACTGGCATGGGCCATGTGCGTTCCGGAGATGCAGCGGCCATTGAGCAGGAGATTGTCAAATTCCCGGGTGGTAAAACAGCCGAGCGGTATGGTGTAGCGTTGTCCGGAGTATTTCATGTTATTCGGGTCACTGCCGCTGCCGGACAGATTATGGTTGCCAAAGGAATATGCGGCGCGTGACACCAGCCAGTCAGGAAAAACCTCGCTGTTCAGAATATGTTGTTCGGTCAACCGGAACGATCCAGTGAAATGGCGAGTTTCCCGCACCCCGATATGGGCGGCTGTACGATAAAGGTAGCAGTCTTTGAATCCGGGAACATGTCGGCGCAGAAAAGCGATGATCGGCTCAATCTGGTCTCTGGTATGCCATTCCGCACGGGTCAGGTCCTGGACATCTGTTCCGTCGACATGGATCATATTGGTCATGTTGACTGAGGCGGTACCCTTGTGATAGCCTTCGATCAAAATCACATGGCCAGCCGGCTTTGATACTTTACCTGAAGCAACCTCTTGCTGCATCAATTCCTGAAGTGGAAGATGGGTGCCAAAGGTGGGGTATACTGCTTGGGATTCGTCGACGCCGGCGACCATGAAGGGCAGGGTCATCGGTTGCATGAGACCGTCCTGTTCACGCCCCTTTTGATACGGAATACCTGCCAGGCAAGCCAGATCACCATCGCCAGTGGCGTCAACATAGATTCGCCCCTGCACACGGACCATACCGCTTTTGCTCAAAAGGGAAAGGCTTGTGATCTGCCGCCCTGTGTGTTCAACCCCGCACAAGCTGGTATGCAGCAGCATATCAACCGCGCATTCCTGCAACAACCTGCGGTAGACTTCATGGAGCCGTTCAGGATCAAACACCTGCCTTCGGCCGCGCTTTATGGTTGTCGTACGGCGTATTTCATCAAAGATACCGGAAGACGCGTCACCGCACCAGACTGTAAGCAGACCGCTGGTGCTCATGCCGCCTATACAGCCGTATCGTTCGATCAGCAGCGTTTTAGCGCCGTTGCGTCCGGCGCTGACCGCAGCCGCGATTCCGGAAGGGCCGGCTCCGACGATGACAACATCATATAGGGCATTTACATCCATCTACAGTACCTCCGGGTTATTTGCCGTACACCATGCTCTTTTGCCTCCATGATGCACCAGGCAGCCATGACGGAAAAAACAAATCAGCTGCACGGCGAGGTCAAGTGGTTTCCCGCAATTCATGACGGCAGATCATGCAGGCGAATGCTGCGCTCATGCTTTATCTGCTCCCAGGATGAAGTCCGGTGGAACAGGCAACAGAGGTTGATCGGCAGCCAGGACATGATAAAAAGCCAGAAAAAGAGCATGCCCTGTACGATCCCGATACGCAGTTTTCGTTCCAGCAGTATCGTCAGTATAGCAACACCTGTGACAGAAAGCCAGGTTACCAGCAGGAAGTAGGCAGTCTGCTGCATCATGATGGCGGGGGTTGTCCGATTGTTGAGCAGCTGCAGCAGACCGGTCAGGGCATTGATAACCATGGTGGCAAACCACAACACCTGCATGTGGGCGGACATATAAAGGGCAATCAGATCCAGACCGCGCAAACGGCGATCCTGCCAGGCTTTTTTCAGGATCGGGCGGGTATAGAGAGCGCCGATCTGATACATGCCGCTGGACCAGCGCGAACGCTGCTTCCAGGATTGGCGGAAGGTCAGAGGTTGTTCATCATAGACGATAGCCTTGGGAACCCAGGCAACCTTTTCACCGGCGAGATGACAGAGGATTGTCAGCTCAAGGTCTTCAGTCAGTGTGGCGAAATGCATATCTGCCATTTTGCGGACAAGTGCTGTCTGGATCATAAAGCCGCTGCCGCCGATGGGCGTCGAAAGGCCGGCGTTGTGGCGTGAACGGTTGTAAAAGCGGTTAAGCAGCCAGAAATAAATCGAGTAACTGCCGCTGATAGCTGAATCATGCGGGTTTTTACTGTCGCGATAACCTTGAGCGACCGTTGCGCCACCCAGCAACGCGTCATTCATCGCTCCCAAGAACCCGGGGTGGACCAGGTTATCGGCGTCAATGACGCATATGGCATCATACCCCATTTTTCGTTGACTGATCTCTGGAAGAACTTGTGATAGGACATCTCCTTTGGAACGAACCGCTTGACGGCAGGTCAAAATGCGTGCACCCGCCTGCGCCGCGACGATTTTCGTGTTATCCGTGCAGTTATTGGGGACGACAATGACATCATAAAGATGGGCAGGGTATTGCTGATGCCGCAGGCTTTCAATCAGGTTGCCAATGACAGCGCCTTCATTGCGTGCCGCGATTAGGATGGCAAAACGATGCTGTTTTTGTGGCATATTATGATGTGCCTTCAATAAAGTATTCCGTCTGTCTTTTGAGGGGCGCAGAGAGAATAAAGCGATCAGGATGGTGTAAAGTGAATATATGAAAAGGATCACATTGGCAACTAACAGCGCTGTTGACAAAAAGCGTAAAAATACCATGTGAATCACCTCGATGCTTATTTGTTGTGTCGATCTGGATTTTTAAGCTGGTCGGCATATCCTATTGACGCAAAAAGACCTTTTCCGGTTCCAGTGGACGAAAGATAAACACGATGACAGCAATCCATGTCCAGCTGCTATTGTACAGCGACGCGTCTTAAGAAGTCCTGCTTAATATCTTTGTTTTTTCTTAAGTCGTGGTTTTGAAGGCTTGAACAGTATCCAGACACTTTCTGAAGATGTCCGCGACGAGGCAAGAGATCAGCTATAGCCTAAGCCCCTATGCTTTATCGTTGTTATCTTTCCGGTGCTGGTGTCAACCGGTGCCGCAGTTAACCGCTACGCGGCTTGCAGAGGATTTCCATGATGCGCAGCTGCTTGAATTTTTTTGCGAAGGCCGGCTGTAAAACTAAAGCGGTGTCTGCCCCTTCATTTGACCCGGCAACCGAAATGATTTCCTCATCTGTGCTGACCAGACCGGCTTCGGCTGCCATCACTGCAATTTCTGCCGCAACCTTCATGCCTTGAGAAAAACAGTAGAGCGTGTTGGAGATAACAGCCTGTGGAGAACTGTCTCCCTGAAACGCGTCTTCAATACCACCGCCAAAGCTTAACTGGGAGGTCAGAACCTTGACACCAGCCGCTTCCACTGCTGCTCGTTCTCTCGCTGTCATGCACCAGCCTTCCTCGACGAAAGCGGCTGATATGGTTACGGCTATCAGTGATATGCCTGATCCGGAAAAGTGCTTGGCTGCCTCCAGCGCTGTATACCCATGAGTCGAAGCTACCAGTACCGTTTTTATGCCTAAGGCCAGAGCACGTGATTTTGCCAGCATAAGTGTCTCTGTGGTGTTCTGTTTGCCTTCTTTAGTGAAATATGTGATTTGACCCTGCATGAAAGATCATCCTCTCCAGCTTTATGACTTTTACCGCAATAAGGAGATCCCCCCACCTTGTGCCCTGATCCTGTTGTCAACAACAAAGAAATCTCCTCTATACATTATACAGCAAATCCGGGGAAAATGGGCATAGCTAAGCCACAGGGAAATCGTGTGATCTTGCTTGACCGGCATCTGGCTGGTAACGTGCTTGTATCATATTTTTCTTTTTGGTCAAGTAAATTGGCAGATTTAACTTGATTAAACAGAGGCCAGCAATATAATTTAAATAGACAATCAAAATTATTGGCAGTCAAAGCCGGACATCAGGCCGTTTTTATGTTCTTGCGAATCATGCAGAACGGATATATTCATTGAAAACACTAAGGCAGAGGTAAGAATGATGCAAAAAATAAAAGTCGGCATTATCGGGACAGGCTATATTGGTGTCAGCCACATTGAGGCCGTACGCAGAATTGGTTTTCTGGAACTGCTGGCCGTTGCCGATGCAAACCAGGCCTTGGCACAGAAAAAAGCCAAAGAATTCTTCATACCGCGTTGCTACAGTTCACTGGATGAGATGCTTGCTGATCCGGACATCCAGGCAATCCACAATTGTACACCGAACAACCTGCATTTTGACATAAATAAAAAGATCATCCAATCCGGCAAACATGTATTTTCAGAAAAACCGCTCGCACGTGACCGTCATGAATCCAGTGCGCTTGTCGCGCTTCTTCAGGCTTGGCCCCAAACCGTTGCGGCTGTCAATTTCAACTATCGCATGAACCCGCTGGTTCAGGAAATGAGGCAGCGCATAACTGCCGGCAGCATTGGCAAGGTGAACCTGGTTCACGGCAGTTATCTGCAGGACTGGCTTTTGTATGACACGGACTATAACTGGCGGCTGGAGCCGGAAATAGCTGGCGTATCACGCTGCATCGCGGATATCGGTTCACACTGGATGGACGCTGTGCAGCATCTGACTGAGGCCAGAATCATCGCAGTATGTGCAGATCTGCAAACGGTCATCCCTGTCCGCAAAAAACCGGCCAGCCAGGTGGAGACTTTTTCAGTCGCGCACAGTGATGCCTGGGAAGCGCGTCAGATTACCACAGAGGATTATGGCGCTGTCCTGTTCAAGATGGACAATGGGGTCCATGGCGTTTTTTGTGCGTCAGAGGTCAGCGCAGGTCATGGTTGCTATATCAACATCGAAATCAATGGCAGCCGGGCAACGTTGAAATGGAATCAGGAGACGGCGGATCAGCTGTGGATGGGATTCCGTGATCAGGACAATCATCTGGTGATGCGGGATCCGCAAAACTTGTCACCGGAAGCCCGGGCTATTTCATACTTGGCTAAAGGACATCCTGAAGGCTGGAATGACGCGTTTAAAAATAATATCGCCAGTTTTTACCAGTATCTTGCCGCAGGGAAAAAGCTGCAAACCGATCAGCCGGACTTCGCTACGTTCGCTGATGCGGATTATATCATACAACTCACAGAAGCCATTGTTCAAAGCAGCAAGACCCGCCAATGGGTGGAGATCTGAGAAGGAGAACCGAATGAGTAACTTTAAATTTTCTGTAGGACCTTGGAACGTGCATGAAGGAGCCGAAAGGAGAACCGAATGAGTAACTTTAAATTTTCTGTAGGACCTTGGAACGTGCATGAAGGAGCCGATGCGTTTGGCCCGGATATCCGGCCAACCATCGCCTTCGCGGACAAGCTCGCGAAATTCCGGGAAATCGGCTTTGACGCTGTTCAATTCCATGACGATGATGCTGTTCCGGAGATCAACGGTCTTAGCGAACAGGAGATCATTGTGCGCGCCCGCGAAGTGCGGAAAATGCTGGATGCCAATGGCCTTGCCGCTGAATTTGTCGCGCCCCGCCTCTGGATGGATCCGCGTACCGTGGATGGCGGCTATACAAGCAACTGCCCGGAAGACCGGGCTTACGCGATGTGGCGAAGTTTACGTTCCATCGATATCGCTCATGAGCTTGGCTGTGACAAGATCGTCCTCTGGCTGGCCAGGGAAGGGACGCTTTGCGCGGAAAGCAAAGACACGGTTGTCAGTGTCAGACGGCTTGTTGAAGCGGTCAACAAGATGCTTGCTTATGATCCTAAAATCAAAATCCTTATTGAACCCAAACCCAACGAGCCGATTGATCGCAGCTTTTGCGGCACAATGGGCCATGTCATGGCTGTTTCAGCGATGACAGATGACCCTTCCAGGGTTGGCGGCCTTCTGGAGTCTGCCCACGCCATATTGGCCGGACTGGATCCTGCCAATGAGATGGCTTTTGCCTTAGCTATGGGCAAGCTGTGGGGCGTGCATCTGAATGATCAAAACGGTATGAAGTATGATCAGGACAAAGCTTTTGGCGCCGAGAACCTGCGCCAGGCGTTCAACCAGATCAAGGTTCTCAAAGACCATGGCTATGGATCCGGAGGCGAGTACATCGGGCTGGATGTTAAAGCAATGCGCACACAGCCGGTCGAGGTCAGTTATCGTCATCTGGAAAACAGCTTGAATGTCGTCCGGCTTCTTGAAGAGAAAGTTGAACGCTTTGACAGAGGCACTCAGGAAAAATATATCGAAGCACGTGACTACGAAGCCCTTGAGATGTATGTTCTGCAGCACCTCCTGAAAGGGTAACGGCATAATCTGATGGCAGCCAGACAAACTGTGTCTGGTTGACCTGGAAACAGAAGATGAAAGGAAGGTATATCATGGGAAAAGCGAAACTGGCGTACACCGTGTGGCAATGGGGAACAGAAAACAAAGAGCAATTCATTCAAGCTCTGAAAGACATAACAGAAGTTGGTTATGATACTTTTGAGAGTGTCAAGGCAGCCATTAATGTTTTCGATGGAAAACCGGAGCCCTTTCTGGAAATTTGCCGGGCGTACAAGGTGAGACCCAATGGTTTTTACTTCCATCTGAATGGCCAGTGGGAGAACGATGTGGAGGATGTCAGGCGAAAATTGCCGTTTATGGCAGCCTGTGACATAACCCGCATGAATGTTCAGGCAACGGGGGTCAAAGGCCGCCCTGCCAATCAGGAAGAACTGGACTATGACCTCAAGGCCATCACTGCCATCGGAGAGATGGCCAAACCATATGGCATCATGCCTTGTCTTCATCCGCATTACAACACCACCGTCATGTATGAAAGTGAAATTGATTTCATCATGCAGAATACCGACCCGGAACTGGTTGCTTTCGGACCGGATACCGCGCACATGAAAGCCGGCAATTGCGATGTGGTAGCTGTGATCAGAAAATATGCCAATCGCGTTCAATTTACCCATCTGAAAGATATCACCAGCGATGGCGTAGAAGCCGCTGGCATGCAGGCCGGTGTGGAAGTGTACACAAACTTTCGCGAACTCGGTGAAGGTGTCATTGATTTTCCGAGCATCTTTCAGATCCTGGATGATGTAGGCTATGACGGATATTTCACCGTTGAACTGGACCGGAGCCGGTTCAGCCATAAAGAAAGCGCGGCCAGGTCTATGGCCTATATGAAAAAAACATATTTCAAGGATTAAGCAAACGCTTATTGAGGAAGAACAATGAAAAAGGGATTACATGTTGGTGCAGGCAGGGCAACGATAACACCACCTGTCGGGACGATTTTATATGGCTATGCACCGGGTCGGCCGGCAGAAGCAGTTCATGACGAGCTGCGTGTAACATGCATCGCATTCGCGGATGAGCATGAACAGGCAATGCTGATCAGTGCTGATATCTGTACATATCATCAGAACAGCGCTGATCGTCTGCGCCGCCTGGTTTCTGATCAGACCGGCATGCCTGCTGAAAACATTATTTTCTGTACAACCCACACCCATTCCGGGCCGGCGGCAAGTGCCGGTGCCGGCTGGGGGACTACCAATGAACAATACAATCTTAAACTGCTGGAACCTGCTGTGCTTCAGGCTGCCCAGAAAGCCTGCAGTGGTCTGCAGCCTGCTTTGGTCGGGATCGGTACATGCAACAGCCAGACCGGCATCAACCGGCGTCAGATCAACAGGGACGGGACGGTCGCGCTGGGACAAAACCCCTGGGGCCCTTATGACCCGCTGCTGACCGTCGTCAGCTTCAAGGCGAGAGATGGCGTACCTATCGCCAACCTGGTCCATTACGGCTGCCACGGAACAGCTGCCGGTAAAAATCCGGAAATCACACGCGACTGGTCAGGCCCCATGGTTGATTGCCTGGAGCGGCATTCCGGCACCGCCAGTGTCTTTTTCAATGGGGCTATCGGCGATGTTGGCCCCCGGCTGCCGAACGGACGCACCACTGGCGATCTGCAGGCAGCACTGGAGCTGGGCGCGCGCGCCGGATTCGACGCGGTGCGGGCCTTGCAGCGGATCAAGGATTACCGCGATGTGAGGCTGAGCACCATCAGTGGCGATCTGCCGTTACCCCTGAAGCCTCTGGCGGACCGTGAAACCGCTTTACAGGCGATCCACGAGCTGGGAGACCCGGCACAAC
>JAAYLM010000027.1 GCA_012521915.1 Oscillospiraceae bacterium
GGATGCACCCAGCCGTAGTGGCTGCCATACCATCGTCCACCCAGTGTCTCCCCTACTTTACCATCAGGACCGGCATTGTCTGGCATAATCCCATTGTTCCCGGCATAGCGCTCACGCCAGGCGTTAACATAAGACAGGATGAAATCACGGTACTGTTCATCGCCTGTGTAAAGATAAGCGCTCAAAACCATGGACGTGGCCATCATGTTGGTGACCGTGTCGCAGTGTGCCAGCCGTTCGCCATAGACCGCTCCGTAACGTTTTGCTTTCTCCGGATCAGCCAGATCATAAAAGGTTGTGACGCCAGGAACATCGTAAAATGCCAAACCATAGGAATCCATCCAATGGCTGTGGGTGATCGGCTGCTTGAATTTCTCCCAGGCAGGCCCATTGGTTCCGAAATACCCGCTTTTAAACACATGATGCTCCGGGTCATAATTCCGTTCAAACCCGGCAGGGTTTTCCCCGATCAGGTATTGGGTGATACGCAGGACACGCTCCTTGTTTTTGATATGACCCGGGTTGGCCAGGCTAAGGTAATAAAGGTACATGGCTGCTTCGCCTTGATGCATCCAGTCCAGATCCGGAAACCACTCATCCACAAGCATGGTGTCCCGGCCCATGGCTTCGGCCTGGTCGTCCGGAATACCCAGGTTCGCTTTCTTCAAGCTGGAAAACTGGCGGACCAGCGCGTCAAAGGTCTCCTGCGCAAGCTTCAAGAAACGCTCATCGCCACCCAGCAGATAGAAAAGCGGCCAGCTTTGAAAGCCTTCAAAAGCATTGTCAACATTGCTGTAGGCAAAAGTCTGAAAATTTTCCACGCTTTCAGGCCAGATAATGCTGCCTTCAGCAGACAAATAAGGAGTAAGCATCTCGGGTGTCTTGTTGGCCAGATCGATATAGGCGCGCTCCAGCAAGGCCCAGCGTGGCATGGCGGCACAGGGCTGGTCAAAGGTAAGCGTCTTGATTTGTTTCATACATCAGACCTCCAGTAAAAAATCAAGCATGTCCGGCGTGAACTGGCAGTCAATCCCGCGCAGGGATTCCTGCAACTGTGACAGTTTGCTGCTGCCGACGATGGGGAAATCGACGAATGCCCTGGGTTGTGAGCAAAGATAGCCGATCTGCAGCTCAACAATGGAATAGCCGGTTTCTTTAGACAAAGCCATCAGCTTTTCCGCCATACGCCGATTATAGGGCGAATCATAGGACTTTTGCTGTCCGGGCGAACAGGTGTCAAAACTGCCGGTCGCCGCGTATTTGGAAAAAATACCAACAGCCATGGGGGAATAAGCCGCAACCGGCATTTTCGTGCGTTCATGGTAGTCTATGTATTCTTCATCAAGCCACTTGATACCCATTTCGCGGTTTACCGTATTGCGGCGGGACAAGTTCCATTCAATCTCATGCATGACAAAGCGCTCGATCCCGTGCGCATCAGCATAGGCATCAGCCTCTTCCATCCGCTCAACAGACCAGTTGGAACAACCGTAATGACGGATCTTCCCGGCTTTTTGCAGATCGTGTAAAGTGTCAAGGATCTCAGCAACGGGGACATTGGGGTCATCAATATGCAGCAAGAAAAAATCGATGCAGTCAATGGCCAGCCTTTCCAGACATTCGTCAGCATCTTCAAGAAGCTCATGCCGGCGCATGGCCCTGGCAAAAGGTCTGGCGTGATCCTCTCCACCTTTAGTGGTAATCACCATTTCTTGGCGGTTTCCGTGGTCACGCAGCCAGCGTCCAATGACACGCTCGGAAGCGCCATGGCCATATTCATGCGCCGTGTTGAGAAATCTGCCACCGAGGCCATAGTAATAGTCCAGTTCTTCGCGGGCAAGCGCTTCACTGTCCCTGCTCCCGAAATAGGCTGTGCCCAGGCAAATGGCCGATACAGGAAAGGAAACACCGGGTAGTTGAACGGTTCTCATTTTTTCACCTCTTCTCATTTAATTTGCTTTTAACCAATGCCGCCAGGGCATCAGCGGTTAACGCAAGATACTGCTCGCCCCGCCGGGCATCAGCGTGTTCCGGATTGCCGACGGGCCCAATAGCCGTCAAAGCCGTCACCCCATGCCGGAAAAAACGTGCGCGTGCCTCCTGGGTCAGAGGCTCCGTATATCCCCTGGTCAGCAGATCGATCCTCACATGCTGAGGAGCTGTCGCCAGCATCTCGGAAGTCTCGCGGTCATCCGCATGGCCGCCGTTGGTGCCATGGGGCAGGTCAAAGTATGTTTCTATGGCATGAAGCGTTTCGACATCCGGAACTTCCGGGGCTGTGATCACCTGAACGCCGGAGATGGATTGATCCAAAGCCTGGGCGATTTGCTCGAGCGGTTCTATGTTGCCGCCGTGGGAACCAAGCAGGATAATGGTTTTAAAGCCGTGTTGTGCATAACAGGTTACATAATCTTCGACCAGCATGCGAAAGGTTTCCGGCCTCAAGGTTAAGGTCCCGGGCATCGCCATATGGTGTGCCGAAAGGCCGGGGCGTATCACCGGCGCGACCAGGGTCATCTCCAGACGGTTGGCCAGCTCCATTGCGGCGCGCGTCCCGAGCACAGCGTCTGTGCATACAGCCAGATGGTAGCCATGTTGTTCAATAGAGCCAGCGGGAATGATTACCGTCTGAAAGCCTGCTGCCAGAGCATCACGGATTTCCGGCCAGGTCATCTCTTCCAGAAGCAGCGTCTGCATTGTCATCACCAGCCATTCATAATGATTCTCTGACCACCATCAGGTGATCTGATACAACAGTTGCGCGTTCCGACCCATAATTTTCGCGGTTGCGCCGGGTTCGAGGTTGTCACAGAAAGCTGTGGTTATATTGAGTGCCACAGCATATGGCGCGCCCAGCACAGGCCAGTCAGAGCCAAACAGGCAGCGGTTCACACCAAAAGCGGCTACGGCCGCGGAAAAAGCATCCTGGTAAAAGGTTAAGGCTGTCGGTTTGGGTGTTACACGTGCCAGCGTCAGGATACCGGAAAGTTTCAGATGAACATGGGGAATGGCAGCCATTTCTGCCAGAAACTGCCGGTAATCAGAAGGCAGCGGTTCTCCAGAAAAAAGATATCCGCCGAAATGTTCGACAACAAAGATGATTTCCGGATGGGCAGCACAGAAGCCCGTGAGCTTTGCAGTATCGTGCCAGTCTCCCAGAATCTCCACGATGCCTCCCTTGCCTGCTGCCGCAATGCGCTGCTGGGCATCAGCGGCAAAACCCTGGCGATTGGCAAAGCGGAAGCCACGATACTTGCCATAAGAAGCCAGTGTTTTTGTATGGTCGGTCAAAGTCGGATCGGTTACGTCCAGCTGGGCAATATACGCGCATACACGCGGGTCTGGCTCACAGGTCTCCAGGATCGCCTGGTTGAGTGCCGGTTCCGATGAACAACCGATAACCACAGCCTTGTCCACGCTGCCGCCGTGTGCCTGGGAATAAGCATTCATATCGAGAAGCCGGTGGTATGGGCTGCCAACGGGCGGCCAGGAAAAATCGCCATATCTTGGATCATAAAGATGAATATGCGTGTCAACCCTCATCATTCATCCCCCGTTTTCTTCTGTGGCTCCTATGTTTCATTTTATCAGAAAGGAACCTCAAGTGTTGGTGCGAAAACTTGCCTGCGCAAAAAAACAACCAGTTTTTCCAGAGAATACGGTGTCAGGGACAGGTGCATCCATCGGCTGCCGACAGGAAGGCGATCCCCATGCAGTAGAATAGCATCTATTTCGTGCTCGCCATACGCGCCGCCCTGAATAATCAGCTCACGCTTCTGCGACGTATGCAGATTGCATAGGGTCAATTCTGCCTGTAGAAGTCCAGTATCCGGGCAGATGCTTTGCCGCCCCACCAGCACTGCGACATTTTCCGGCAGGCCCGGACGTTTTCTCTGCGCGTCAAAATGCCTGAATGTAGCCGAGAACAGCCCGCCGTTATAGATTGGCATAGCTGCGCCCATGGTCAGGTTCACCATTGCTTCCGCAGACAGCGGCGTCCGGTAAAGAAGGTAGGTCTGATGGTAGGAATGGGCCACCGACTCATGGAGGTTCAAACCCCATTTGTCACGCAGCTCCCGGGTTATGGCCTTAAGCTGAGCCCACTGTCTTTCCGTATCAGGCCTGTAGCCGTAAGGCGCGGGCTTACCTTCCTTTTCACCGGCAAGAATCTCCTGCTGCAGCTTGAATTGCTCAATCGAATGTCTGAGGATGTCCTCCGGGAATGTCGGATATTTGCCGCTCTGGTAGGCGATGAAAGCAGCGTCCTGCCCGCCTTTGTATTTTTTGCTCACAGCGGCTTTTGTCACCCGATGCAGCGGTTTCGGTATGATACGCGCAGTCAGTCGGGCATCTTCCGGTAAAAAAGTGGCCGTGAAAATATGCCCCCAGTGTGCTGGGTTGCCTGTGCCATACTCATACCAGCCTTCCGTCTGGCGGAAACGGAC
>JAAYLM010000028.1 GCA_012521915.1 Oscillospiraceae bacterium
CAGCTGCCGAACAGCTGGAAGGCTGTTCCGTCAAAAACCAGCCGGCGGCCGTTAATCACGGTGTGCTTGGCTTCCCAGCGGTAAACCATGCAGAAAGCCCAGGGATAGCAGATGCCCAGGGTGATCAGTGTGATGAAGGCGCCGGCCAGTCTCCAGCCGATCAGCTGCAGCAGACCGCCGTCGAAGAACGATTCTGTGGTGTGTGGATCCATGTTAGCCATTTTTTGTGAACCTCCAGAAGCCTGGAAAGGCTAATAAAAAACCCTGAGCCTTAAGCCCCAGGGTTTTCATTTTGGTGCGGCCAATGGGACTTGAACCCATACGGTTGCCCACACGCCCCTCAAACGTGCGCGTCTGCCAGTTCCGCCATGGCCGCAAGTGTCTTGGGATTGGCTGCGGGGCTCGGGCACTAGCCATTATACGCATCACCAGCTTCTTTTGTCAACAAAGACTTGAGGTTTCACCGGAGGCGCGATCAGAGGCGGTCAGGTGGCTGTGGCGGAGTCTTTGTCTGCATGCAGATCTTGCTTTGCATACAACTTGTGGTATGATGGGAAACGAAGTGCCGCGTTTTGCGGCGGGGAAGGACGGTTTGGTGTTGCGGTATTTCATTCTGGGCTTGTTTCTTTTTATCATGGTCCTGGTTGGCATCATCAGCTCGCGCAAGGTGAAGTCAGCTGATGACTATGTGCTGGGAGGGCGCAGGATCGGATCATGGCTGTCGGCTTTTTCCTACGGTACAACGTATTTTTCAGCAGTCATATTTGTGGGCTATGCCGGCCGCTTCGGCTGGTCTTTTGGTGTATCTGCCACCTGGATTGGCATTGGCAATGCCGTCATCGGCAGCCTGCTTGCCTGGCTGCTGCTGGCCGAACGGACCAGGCGGATCAGCCAGGCCATGCAAACCGCGACGCTGGCTGAATTTTTCCGTAAACGTTATGACAGTGTTGGTCTGGAGCGCTTATCCGCGGTGATCATTTTTGTCTTCCTGATCCCATATTCTGCGTCAGTTTATCAGGGGCTGGGCTACATCCTTCAGCGCTTTTTCCAGGGGACCGTGCTGGCAGACATTCGCCTGAGCATGCTGCTGGTTGCTGTCATTACCGGCGTCTACCTGTTTTTCGGCGGTTATATTTCGACAGCCATCAACAGCATGATTCAGGGACTGATCATGACGGTGGGCCTTGTCTATATGGTTATCCGTGTCCTGATTCTGGCCGGTGGCCTGACCAGCGGCCTGGGTGAGCTGGCTGCCCTGCCTGCAACGGAAGGCGCCCTGGCAGCACCTTTCGGTCCGGCACCTCTGGATTTGCTGACCTTGGTCCTGATGACCAGCCTTGGGACTTTCGGCCTGCCTCAGATGATCTCCAAGTTCAACGGTATCCGTGACCGCAAGGCTGTGCGGCGGGCCACCGTCATGAGTACGGTGTTCGGCCTTGTGATCGGTGGCGGCGCCTATTTTACCGGCGGTCTTTCCCGAGTGCTTCATAACCGGCTGGGGATCCAGTTTGAACAGACCAATCTGGACACCCTGATGCCGGCCATCTTTGAGGCCATTCTCTCACCGGGAATGATGGCGGTCCTGGTTATCCTCATGCTTTCAGCCTCCATGTCGACGCTGGCCTCCGTGGTCCTGGTATCGGCGCCGGTTTTCAGCAAAACCGTCCTGCGCAGGAACAGCATCGTGCTGATGCGCATCCTCTCCTTGTTCTTTGTCCTGGTTTCCTATCTGGTCGCCGTGATCCCCAGTGCCATTGTCACTTTGATGGCTTTTTCCTGGGGTGCCGTTTCCGGCTCCTTTATCGGCCCTTATATCTGGGGACTGTATGACCGCAGGCTGAACCGGGCCGGAGCGGCGGCAGGCATGCTCAGTGGCCTGGGCACGGTTGTCATCGGTGCCGCTGTGGTTCTGCTCAGTGGCGCGCCAACCGGTGCCTGGGCGCCGCGGCTGGCTGTTATCGCTTTGTTTGTGTCTCTCTTGACCACACCTCTGATCAGCCGGCTCACCCGCCGCTGGTCGAAAATACCTGAAGGAGCGAAATACCTATGATCTGGAATCCCGCTGAAAAAATGAATCGGCCTGATATGGCACGGTTGCAGCTGGAACGGCTGCAAATGACGGTCCACCGTGCCTATGAACGGGTGCCTTTTTACCGTCAACGGCTTGATGAAGTCGGCATCCGGCCCGAGCAGATCCGTTCACTGACAGATCTGGAGGCTGTGCCTTTTACATTGAAAAATGATTTACGTGACCATTATCCCTACGGCCTCTTTGCCGAACCTTTGCGCAACATCATCCGTTTCCATTCATCTTCCGGCACAACCGGCAAGCCGATCGTGGTTGGCTACACCCGTCAGGACATGGAAAACTGGACAGACTGCTGCGCCCGGGTAGCTTCAGCTGCCGGTGTCACAGATCAGGATATCTGCCAGATTTCCTTTGGCTATGGCATGTTTACCGGTGGCTTTGGCATCCATGCCGGTGTTGAGCGAGTCGGGGCAGGTGTTATACCGATTTCCAGCGGCAACTCTGAACGCCAGCTGATGTTCATGCAGGATTTTGGCACCACAGTGCTGGTAGCCACCCCGTCCTATGTGCTGCACCTGACTGAAGTCATGCGCAGCCTGGAAATCGGCAGGGAAGACCTGAAACTGCGCGTCGGCATGTTCGGCGGTGAGGGGCACACCCCTGAGATGCGTGCCTTGATCGAACAGCGCCTGGGTATCCTCGATACGCAAAATTACGGCCTCACCGAAATCTGCGGACCTGGTGTTTCCTATGAGTGTCTGGAAAACTGCGGCATGCATATCAATGAAGACCATTTCTATCCGGAAATCATCAACCCGGAAACCGGAACCGTGCTGCCCGAAGGCGAAGAAGGCGAACTGGTCCTGACCACCTTGACCAAAGAAGGCATCCCCATGCTGCGGTACCGCACCAAGGACATCACCAGGCTGACGCGTGAGCCTTGCCATTGCGGGCGCACCAACGTGCGCATGGAATTGGTGCGCGGTCGTTCCGATGACATGATGGTTATCCGGGGTGTTAATGTTTTTCCATCACAGGTTGAATCAGTTTTGATGACCATTAAGGGAATTGGCCCGCAATATCAGATCATTGTGACCACCGAGCAGTTTATGGACAAGATGGAGGTCCAGGTGGAGCTGGTTGACGGGCAGCTTCTGGAAAGCTATGCCGGACTGGAAAAACTGACCCGCGAAATCAAGCAGAAAATCCGCATCGTACTGCAAATCGATGTCAAGGTGACGCTGCTCAATCCCCAGACGCTGGAGCGGACAGCCGGCAAGGCCAAGCGTGTTGTCGATCTACGTGAAAACAGGAATTTTTAAGCGGCTATGTACGGCAGCGCTTGCAGTGGTGCCGGGAATCAAGGATAATAGGAAGACGCGGCTGCCGCCCGAGCGGAAAGGCGGCCGTTCCAGAAAAAAGTAAAGTGGTGATCAATTGAAAGATATTCTACTCGGCAATGAAGCCATTGCGGCCGGTGCTTATGCGGCCGGTGTCAAGGTGATATCCTCATACCCCGGCACACCCAGTACGGAAATAACAGAAGCGGCAGCCCGCTACGAGCGGATCTGGTGCGAATGGGCCCCCAATGAGAAGGTCGGCCTGGAAGTGGCGATCGGCGCCAGCATGGCCGGCGCGCGGGCGATGAGCTGCATGAAGCATGTTGGCTTGAATGTGGCGGCGGATCCGCTGTTCACATCTTCATACACCGGTGTTCATGGCGGACTCGTGATTGTTGTGGCTGATGACCCCGGTATGCACAGTTCCCAGAATGAGCAGGACAGCCGCCACTATGCCCGCGCTGCCAAACTGCCCCTTTTTGAACCCGCGGACAGTCAGGAATGCCAGGACATGGTCCTGGCAGCTTTCAACTTGTCCGAACAGTATGACACACCCGTGCTTGTCCGCCTGACCACGCGCGTGTCTCATTCACGCTCTCCTGTCGCAGCGGCGGACGTACAGGGACAGACTGTCCTGCCCTATGTGAAAGATGTTCAGAAAAATGTCATGATGCCGGCTATGGCCATCGCACGGCACAAGCTGGTGGAAGAACGCATGGCACAATTGTCACAGGATGCAGGCGTTGTCGGGCGCCATGAAGTGACTTACGGATCAGGCAGCCTTGGCATCGTCACGTCGGGAACCGCCAGCCAGTATGTCAAAGAAGCCCTGCCGGATGCCTCTGTGTTTAAGCTGGGCCTGGTCTGGCCGTTGCCTCTGAATGATCTGCGGGCTTTTGCCGGGAAGGTTGACCGCCTGGTGATTGTCGAAGAGCTCGATCCGATCATTGAGACAGAGCTGCGCGCCGCGGGTATTGCCTGTGAAGGCAAAGCGCTTTTTACACCGCTGGGTGAATACTCAACCAGTCTGCTGCGCCGTGTGCTGACCGGAGAGGCGGAGCCTGTCGCTGCTCTGGACCGGGAAGCACTGACCGCCGCGCCACCCCGTCCGCCGGTGATGTGCGCCGGCTGTCCCCACAAAGGCCTGTTCATGGCCCTTAGCCGTTTGAAAGTGATCGTCAACGGTGATATCGGCTGCTACACTTTGGGAGCGCTCAATCCGACCAACGCCATGGACACTTGTGTTTGCATGGGCGCTTCCATTGGCATGGCCCACGGAATGGACAAAGCAAGCGACGCAGCGCTGTCCCGCAGGACAGTGGCTGTCATCGGTGACTCGACATTCCTGCATTCAGGCATGACCAGTCTGCTGAACAGCGTTTATAACCGCAGTGACAGCACCATCCTGATACTGGACAATTCCATTACCGGCATGACCGGCCATCAGCAGAACCCGGCAAGCGGCCGCGATATCCGCCTGCATGAGGCGCCGGCTGTTGATCTGGCTGAACTTTGCCGTGTGCTGGGGGCGGCCACGGTGCGTGAAGTGGACCCGGCTGATACCAAACAGGTCGAGAAAGCAGTCGCGGAAGAAGTCGCACGTAACGGCGTCTCCGTGATCATCGCACGTCGCCCTTGTGCCCTGATCCCATCCGGGAAAGGCAGTCCGCAACAGGTGGTCCGGCTGGACCGGGACCGCTGCACGCGCTGTCGTGCCTGCATCCGCATCATGTGTCCGGCTCTGACAGCCGGTCCTGATGGCTTTCCTGTGATCGATCCGACCACATGCAATGGCTGCAACCTCTGTGTGCGCGTTTGCAGGTTTGGTGCCTTGTCCGGCGGAGGTGAAAAAGCATGATCAGCCAATTGAACCTGGTTCTGGCAGGTGTCGGCGGCCAGGGCACTCTGGTGGCCGGCAAACTGCTTGGTGTCGTGGCAACCCGTCTCAACCTTGATGTCAAAGTATCTGAAGTTCACGGTATGGCTCAGCGAGGTGGCAGCGTTATCACCTATGTACGCATGGCGCCCCGGGTCCATTCCCCGATCGTTGAATCAGGCTGCGCCGATGTGCTGCTGGCTTTTGAAGAGCTGGAAGCCTTGCGCTGGTCCCACCTTTTAGCCGAAAAAGGCGTCCTGCTGATCAACCGGAACCAGGTGGTGCCGATGTCTGTCAGCATGGGCAAAGCCACCTATCCGGAAAACATCATCCAGAACCTGCAGCAGGCTGCCGGCGAAAAAGCGCTTGTGCGCGCCCTGCCGGCAACCGAGTTGGCTCTGCAGGCCGGCAGTTCGCGAGCCGTCAACATGGTCATGATAGGTGCCATGTGCGCCGGCCTTGAGCTTCCTGAGCCTATTTTCAGGGAAGCAATTGACAGCGTTTTCCCGGAAAAACTGCGTGCCCTCAACCAGCAGGCGTTTAGCCTTGGATCTGCTATAATGAAAGACAGCAAGACACTGGGCATTTAAGCCAACGTCTTGAACAGCGCTGAAGACTTGAAGCGCTCGTGCCATCACAGGGAGGTGCCGTCATGCTCGTAAAACAGATATCTGTTTTTCTGGAAAACAAATCAGGCCGGCTGGCAGAAGTGACCCGTACGCTAAAAGACAGGCAGGTCGACATCCGAGCGCTGTATATTGCTGATACAACGGAGTACGGCATCCTGCGCATGATCGTTGACCAGCCGGAAAAAGCCCGTGATGTCTTAACTGAAGCGGGCTTTACCGTCAGTTCCACCCAGGTGATCGCCATCGCGATCGTAGACCGACCGGGCACTCTGGACGACGCGCTGGAGACACTTAGCTCAGGTTCAATATCAGTAGACTATCTTTATGCCTTTGTTGGCCGTTCTTCAGAAGATGCCATCGTGATCATCCGGGTGGAGAACCCGCAGCTGGCCCTGGAAAAACTACATGAAGCCGGTGTCCGAGTGTTGGACTGCAAGGAGGTCTACGGAACTTGAGCCAGACAGGCTACCGCCGTTTTGGTGTATCACCGGCCGTCTGTACCCTGGCAGAGGAAGCCATGGCTCAGGTGCGTCCTGTTTTTGCCGGCATAGAAAGCCGCAAGGAAGACAACCAGCTGCGTGTACTTGCTGCGTTGCGTGATGCCCGTTTGTCCGAAGCCGGCCTTGGCGGGACAACCGGATATGGGTATGGCGACCTGGGCCGCGATCAGGTTGAGGCAGCTTTTGCCAGCGCGTTTGGCGCCGAATCCGCCCTCGTCCGGATCCAGATAAGCACTGGAACGCAGGCACTGGCCTTATGCCTTTTCGCGCTGTTGCGGCCTGGTGACGAACTGCTTGCCGTTTGCGGCCCGCCCTATGATACCCTGCAGACCGTGATCGGCTTTCAGACCAAAACCGGACCGGATGCCAAACGCGTTGTCCAGTTGGAAACCAGGCAGTCAGGCGCTGGTGTGGATGGCGGAAGCCGTTCCCGCTTCAGAGCCGACAGTGGCACATTGCGTGAATTTGGCGTGAACTACCGGGAAGTCGCACTGTCAGAGGACGGATCTCCCGATCTTGCTGCCATCCGGCAGGCCTTGACACCAGCGACCCGGGTTGTTTTCATCCAGAAATCACGCGGTTATTCCATGCGGCGGTCCCTTCAGGCAGAAGACATCCACGCCATCTGCCGGACAGTTCGGGCTGTCAATGGCCAGGCCGTTATCCTGGTGGACAACTGCTACGGTGAGTTTGTAGAGACAGAAGAACCCTGCATGCTCGGCGCCGATCTGTGTGCCGGGTCGCTGATCAAGAACCCTGGCGGCGGGCTTTGCCCGTCCGGCGGTTATGTCGTCGGAAAAACAGAGCTTGTGGAGCAGGTTGCCTGCCGCCTCAACGCACCAGGGCTGGGCAGCCATGTCGGCCCGACCCTTGGCTTCACCCGCTTGATCGCCCAGGGTTTTTATCTGGCGCCCCATGTGGTTGCGGAAAGCATCAAGGGCGCTGTTTTTGCCGCATCGTTTCTCCGCCTTGCCGGTTTCGCCACGTTTCCCGACTATCGTGCCGGACGCGGTGACATCGTCCAGTCTGTGGAATTGGGCAGCGCTGAACGCCTGGTGGCATTTTGCCAGGCTGTGCAGACCGCTGCGCCGGTTGACAGCTTTGTACAGCCTGAACCCTGGCCAATGCCGGGTTACGCTGATCCGGTTATTATGGCGGCCGGGGCTTTTGTACAGGGTGCCTCCATCGAGCTGTCCGCTGACGGCCCTTTGCGACCGCCGTATCCGGCGTTTATGCAAGGCGGCCTTTGTTTTGAGAACATCCGGCTGGCCTGCATGCTGGCCGTCGACAAGATAGGTGTGGTTGAAGCATGAAAAACCGGCAAATGAGGCCGACACGCCGGCAAGATCCGGTCAGCCGGAATGAAGGCAGCCATCCTGTACCAAAAAACCACAAGACCCGTTTACCCCAGCAACTGCCGGGCAGCCCGCCGGGCGGTTCCACATTACCTTCCGCAGAACGCCTGGCCAGGATTGAAAAGCGGAAAGCCCGCAACCGTGCTTTTTCCCTGACTTTGCTTGTGCTTTTGATCATGGTCATAACGGTCTTTGCCATTGTTCTTGTGATGCGCCAGGCCCGGCCCAGACCACGCTTTATTTTCATTCAGCCAGGTGAAATCGCCCAGACAGTCACCTTGCCCGGGCTGGTCGCGCGTGACGAACAGCTCTTTCTCGCAGGCAGCAGCGGCCTGCTAAAACCGCTTATCACTGAAGGCAGCCGTGCGGCCAAAAACCAGAAACTGGCCTTGATCATTCCCTCTGGCCGTGAAGACCAGCTCAGGGAACTCCAGAAATGTGAAAAAGACATCATTGACCTGCAGAATGAGTTGATGCAGCAGGGCAAAGGCGCCGGTGCCCGCGCGGTCTACGATGAAAGCGCTGCCTCTCTGACGACCGTTGTCAGCCTGATCCGCCATGACCTGATCCGCCACGACCTGAGCAGCATCAGCGCTTATCAGACCGCGATGACCATCATTCTGGAGCAGCGAACAGCACGACTGATGCCAATTGACTTCCAGGACGCCCGTCTGACAGCACTCAAACAGACCCGCGATGCTCTGGAGCAGTCCCTGGGTCTGGAAGCCGCGACGCTGGTCAGCCAGAAGCCCGGCATGGTTTCTTTCAAGCTTGATGGTTATGAAGCCGACCTCAACAACAATGCCCTTCTGACTTTATCTGCTGATGCTTTGCGCAGTCATATCGAAGAGCGGGATGCTTTCCTCAAGATCAGCGAAACCATCGAAAAAGATCGACCGGTGCTGCGTGTCTTCTCAGGCTTGTACCAAAGCCTGGCCTTTATCATTCCCGGTAACCAAACAGCAGTTTTTCCGGTTGATTCATGGCACACCCTGATCAGTACAGACGGGGGGCAGACGATTGAAAACTGCCAGGTTGTGCGCGCGGAAAAAACGGGTGACGATACCCTGGTTGTCCTGCGCACAGACCGCAGTATGGAATGGCTGTCTGACCGGCGTGTCATTCGTGCGCAACTGACACTGAACCGTACCGAAGGCCTGAAAGTCCCATACAACGCTTTGCTGGATTACGATGAAGAGACCGGTAGGGCCAGCCTGATGCTGGTGATCAAAGGGGTCGCCCGAAAATGCCGGGTTCAGGTGAACGCCTATGACAGCTCGTTTGCCATTGTGGCGTCCGTTGAAGGGGAAGAACACCAACCGACAGAATCAGCCATTCTCGTTGTTAATCCTGAATCAATCGAAGAAGGTGAGTTTATTGGCAGCTGATACAACAAGATATCCTGATGAATCAAAATATATCGAACAGTTCCGCCAGCGTCTGGAACAAGTGGAAGCGTCCATCCGCCAGGCTGCCCTGGCTGCGGGGCGCGATCCGGCGTCTCTGACCTTGATCGGCGTCAGCAAGCAGTTTCCTGCATTTGCGGCACTGGCTGCCTGCCGGGTCGGTATCCGCGATCTGGGTGAGAACCGCGTACAGGACCTGCTGGCGAAAAAAGAAGAGCTGGCTGCAGCCGGCGAAGAACCGCACTGGCATATGATCGGTACGCTGCAGCGCAACAAGGTGAAGCAGCTGGTGGGTCGTGTTCACCTGATCCATTCGGTTGATTCACTAGCCCTCATGGAAGAGATCAGCCGGCGTAGTCAGGCCGGCGGGCTTGTCAGTGACATCCTGTTGCAGGTCAACAGTTCGGGCGAAGCCAGCAAACACGGCTTTGATCCGGATGCGCTGCCTGCAGCGGTTGAACAGGCCCGGTCCTGGCAGGGTATTCGGCTGTGCGGCCTGATGACGATGGCGCAGCTGGCAGAGAATCCCGATGAGACGCTGCCTGTCTTCACGCGGACGCAGGCGCTCTTTGAGCGGCTGGCAGAACAGCAGGGGCATCCGGCAGCCTGGTCGGTGCTTTCCATGGGCATGAGTCAGGACTATCTGCAAGCGATCCGCTGCGGCGCAACCCACCTGCGTATTGGCAGTGCCTTGTTCGGCCCACGTCCGCAGGCCTGAGCGCCCCGGTGAGATGCCCGGCAGCAGGTAGCATGGAGGAACAGGCCATATCCGCAGAATGACAGCAGAGCACCGGACACGGCAACAAGTATACCCGTTGCTACCGCGGCTGACCGTAACAGGAATGATACGGACAGCCGCTTTTTGTTGCATGGCGGTTACAGCAAACTTACGCTTGCCCCGGGATCATTGCATCCGGTAAAAGCAGTTCTTATAATGAAGTCAGGTTCAGGTTCCCCGCCCTGTCGGGCTGTCAGGGTAACCTGTCTGTCTCAGTGAACGTTCGGGAGGAAAAGACATGAATGAGTTTTTTAATAAAATATTCAACCGTATCAACAGTTTTCGTGATGAAGTCGATTATGAAGAAGAATATGACCAGGAGAACGATACGGAAGAAGAGCCGGTAGATGTGCCGGAAGAACCCAGATCAAGTCCCTTCCGGCGTCAGAATCCAGGCAAGGTCGTTGATCTGCGCGCTTCAGGTTCTGGCCAGCAGGTCGTCATCATGCAGCCTGCGGACATTGAATCAGCCCAGCAGGCCTGTGACCACATCCGCAGCGGTAAAACCGTCATCTGCAACATCGAGAAAGTTGATCCCAAAGTGGCTCAGCGTGTAATCGATTTCATTACAGGCGCGGCGTATGCCCTGGACGGCAAAGTCATGCCGGTTTCTTCGGTGATCTTTGTTGTGGCACCGCGTCAGACGGCCCTGATTGAAGGCAGTATGGTCAATCAGAGTTCGGACTATATCCGTGAGGCTGCGATACGTTAACAACGGCTGTCTGCCGTCAAAGACCCTTCAGTCCGGAAAACCCCGCTGCGGCACAGCGGGGTTTTATTGTGGTGCGATCTGCCTGCTTCAGCATGTAGCCTGACAGAGCAAACCTTCTGGACAGAACCTTCTGCAGCCGCTCCTGACTGTGATATAATCAAAGCCATCCGCCCGGCAGGCGTTGATCTTCGTCCATCACCAGATGAAGCTGACAGTGTGGCAGAGCGGACAGTCTGGATAGGAGGATATCCGCATGAGCTTTATTATCGGACTGGACATAGGTGGCAGTACAACAAAAATCGTCGGGCTGCAGGATGGTGTCATGATCAGCAAAGAACTGGTCAAAGCCAGTGATCCTGTCGCATCGGCTTTTGGCGCCCTTGGCAAGTTCATCAGCCAGAACCGGCTGAACCTTCAGCAGGTGGAACGTGTTATGGCCACGGGTGTGGGTGCGACTTATATTCAGGGCAACCTGCTGGACATCCCCACTGTCCGGACCGCTGAATTCAGGGCCATCGGCCTTGGAGGACTCTATGTTTCAGGACAGCGGGAAGCTATTGTGGTCAGCATGGGAACCGGTACAGCTATTGTACGGGCGGCTTATCATGAAGTTGAGCATCTGATCGGCTCTGGTGTAGGTGGCGGAACACTGCTCGGCCTCTCCAGCCGCATGATCAATGTGCGTGATTTTTCCATGTTCAACAACATGGCGGAAAAAGGTGACCTGTCACACATTGACCTGACCATCGGCGACATCACCCGGGAAGAGATTCCCGGACTGCTGGCAGAAACCACTGCGTCGAATTTTGGAAAAATCAGTGATACGGCGACCTCTGAAGATATTGCCCTGGGCATTGTCAATCTGGTTTTCCAGTCTATTGGCACCGCCGCTGTGATGGCCGCACGCCAGAGCCAGCTGCGTGAAATCGTCTTTACCGGCAACCTTACCCTGGTCCCTTCCGGTAAACGCGTGCTGAAAGCTTTTTCCGACTTGTACCACATGAACATCATTGTCCCTGATTCGGCCGAATTTGCCACCGCGATAGGAGCTGCCCTGTGCGAGCCATAAAAAGTGACCGTGCATTTGAACTGGATGCGCTGCGGGGCCTGGCTTTGTTCATGATGGTCCTGCACCACCTGATTTTTGATCTGCGTTACCTGTTGGAACTGCCTGTGTTCGCGTTCCAGGAACGCTGGTGGTTTATCTACGCGTTGCGTCCGCTCTTTCTTAATGTCTTCCTGGTCGTTTCCGGCATCAGCTGCACCTTTTCGCGCAGCAACACCCGCCGCGGTCTGCGACTGCTGCTTCTCGCCCTCTCCCTGACTGCGGCAAGCGCGCTTGTCTCCTGGCTGTCCAGTAGTTCGTTTTATGTTTTCTTCAATGTGCTGCATGTCCTGGCGGTCGGTATTCTGAGCTATGCGCTGTTGAACCGGCGGGAACAGCGTGGCGTAAGGGACGATCCGCGTACCGATGTGCTCCTGACCCTGCTGACGGCTCTCCTGATTTGGGGTGCCTCCTTGCTGCATCTGGCTGAAGATGCAGGCAGCTGGTGGCTGTTGCCTTTAGGCCTGCCACCGGACATGGCCTTCGACATGGCGGACTATCTGCCGATCGTGCCCTGGCTGGGTTTTTTCTTCGTCGGCACCTTGATCGGCCGCCGTGTTTACCGGGAAAAGCGAAGTGCTTTCCCCGGAGCTCCGGCCTGGCTGCTGAAAGCCACACGACCGTTCAGCTTTATGGGACGCCATTCCCTGGTGATCTATGTGCTGCATCAGCCCGTGCTGGTCGTCCTTTTATATGGCTTGCGCACCGCTGGTGTCCTCTAGCCTCGGCCAAGACTGAAGCTGATAATCGATCACAAGACGCGCGTCAGAAGCGAGGCTTCTGACCACAACAACAATAGGAGCATTACCATGAACAAACCTGAAGCCCTGATTTTTGACCTGGACGGCACCTTGATCGACACCTTGGAAGATCTGGCTGACGCGACGAATGCCGCCCTGAGCAGCCTGGGCCTTGCTACGCTGCCGGTTGAGCGCTACCGCTATCTGGTTGGCGCCGGCGCCCGCAAACTGATCACCCGCTGCCTGAGTGAAGTCGCGCCACCTCTTTTGGAAGACAACAACCAGGTCGATCAGCTGGTGTCACTTTTCAAAGAGCAGTATCAGCAAAACTGGCATCAGAAAAGCAAACCCTATCCAGGGATGGAACAGCTTGTACGGCGCCTGGCCCTGTCCGGTTGCAAGATGGCAGTTCTATCCAATAAGCCTGACCCGTTCACTCAGGAAGTGATCCATTACTTTTTCCCGGACAAGCCGTTTATGGCTGTACAGGGACAACTGGCCGGCCTGCCGCTGAAACCGGATCCCGCCGGCGCCTGGCACCTGTGCCGGATTCTGGATGCTGATCCGGAGCGCACGGCCATGATCGGTGATCTGGGCAGTGACATGGAGACTGCCATCCGCGCCGGTATGCTGCCTCTGGCTGTGCTGTGGGGTTTCCGTCCGGAAGATGAACTGCGTGATGCCGGTGCTGCTGAACTTTTTGCCAGTCCGGAACAGTTGGAAGCCTGGCTGTTCGCGGGTGACGGTGCAAGCCGGACGACCTGAAGAAAGAGGGGTGCTGCCTGATGCGCGCTGAAAAGAAAACGCGCCCTGTCTGGCGCTTCCTGTCCTGGACCCTCTGGCTGGTTCCGGCGGTATTGGCTTTTGCGGCTCAGCGGCTGCTGGCTGCCCATCCTGATGTCGTTGAACATTACCATGTCAACGGACTGTTCCGCTGGCTGGCTGTTCCGATCAGCCGACTGACCTCTCTGGTTGCTTTTTCCCTGACCGAGGCAGTCCTTGTCCTGGGTGTGCCGATCCTGCTGGTTTTGTTTATCGTCTGGCTTGTCCGTTTAGTCCGCCAGCCGGGCAAGCTGCTGAGCGTTGCCCGGCTGCTGCGTCGCCTGGCCTGGACCTTGAGCCTGGCTTACTTTCTGTTCATGTTGCTGCACGGGCTGAACTATGCCCGGCTGCCAGTCAGCCAGTCATTTCAGCTGCCGGTCAGGGAACGTTCTGCTGCTGAGCTGGCGGAAACATCGCTCTGGCTGGTCCAACAGGCCAACGAAGCCCGCATGCTGTGCCTGGAAGATGAGCATGGTGTTTTCATTCTGCGGCAGGGGATAAAGGACAGCCTTTCTGCACTACCGGAGGCATATGCTGCCGCGGCTGTTGATTATCCTCAGCTGAACTGGCCGCCTGTCCGGCCCAAAGGCGTCCTGCTGTCGCGCTATTGGTCTTATACCGGCATTACAGGGATGTATATGCCTCTACTGGTTGAAGCCAACATCAACATCGATGCGCCCCAGCATTCCCTGCCGGAAACCGTTCTTCATGAAATTGCCCATACATATGGCTTTGCCCGGGAGGATGAGGCCGGTTTTCTTGCCTTTCTCACCGGCCTTTACAGCGACAATCCTGATGATGCCTATTCAGTCCTGCTGGGTGCAGCCTTGCGCAGCCTGAACGCTCTTTCTGCTGTCAGCACTGAAAGCCATCAGGCGGTCAGCGGACAGTTGAGCGAACCTGTGCGGCGCGACCTGCAGGCCTCTTCCGTTTACTGGAAACAATTCGAAGGGCCTGTACAGGAAACCTCAAACCGTGTCAACGACGCCTACCTGCAGGCTAACCTGCAGGAAGACGGTGTACGCAGCTATGGCCGCATGGTCGACCTGGTCCTTGCCTGGTATGAGCAACAGTACACGCAAGGTTCACTGGACAGCAGCGTGGCTGTCCAGCAGAACACGGACTAGGAGAAAAAAGACGATGCCGGTATTGATTCTGCAAGGCCATAATGAAACGTATGCCGCGACAGAAATGATGCGTCTCTTTTTTGGCAATCCGGTTGATGTGTCGCCTGGACGCATTCAGGCAGGCGCGCCGGGTAACAGCCTCCTGAGCAGCCTTGCACCGCAAGGTGAGAACGTACGGGTAAGCACAGCGGTTTGCCCAAGTGATGCAGACCGAACCGGCACAACTGAACCACAGCCGGCTTTCACCGCCGTGGTGGCATCGGGTCAGGCCACGCGGGAAATCAAGCGCCAGCTGTATCAGCTGCTTTCTGTGCTGACAAAGCGATCTTATCCCTGGGGATCACTGGTGGGGATCCGGCCGACCCTGGTGGCAGCGGAGTGCCTCAAGCAAACTGGCGATGAGGAACAGGCGCGTCATCTGCTGACGGACACCTGGTTTGTTTCTCCGCATAAAGCAGATTTGGCCATCGTCACAGCCCGGACCGAAGAGGCTGTGCTCAATAAGATACCACCTGGGCATCTGCTGGTTTACGTGGGTATTCCGTTTTGTCCGACCCGTTGCAGCTATTGCAGTTTCATTACCCGTGATGCACCGGCGCACGCTGCCTTGCTGGAACCCTATGTCCATGCCATCGTGACTGAAGCCCGCACGTTGTTTCAAAAGATCCGCACACCGGTCGCCGCCCTTTATGTAGGCGGCGGCACACCGACAAGCCTCTCTGCCGGCCAGCTGGATCGTCTGCTCCAGAGTGTTTTGTCTTGCCTGCCGTTGGCACCAGATGCGGAAATAACCGTCGAAGCCGGACGGCCTGATACGATCGTCGAAGACCGTCTCCATGTGCTGCGCGCTGCAGGTGTCACCCGCCTGTGCATCAATCCGCAGACTTTTCACGACAGGACCTTGCAGCGCATCGGCCGTTGCCACAGTACGGAACAAACCCTGGCCGCCTGCCATCTGGCCGCCGGCATGGGTTTTGACCACGTGAACCTGGACCTGATTGGCGGTTTGCCTGGAGAGCAGCCGGCGGATCTGGATTTTTCGCTTGAGCAAGCGCTGGCGCTGAAACCGGCCAGCCTGACGTTGCATGCTTTGGCACTTAAACGCAGCTCCGCCCTGTACGAAGCAGATGCAGGAACCAGGCAGTCCGGGGGCAGCAGTCCTCTTATGTTGCCGACAGGAGCACAGAGCTTGCAGCCGGCCTGGGATGACAAGCTGCAGACAGCCCGGAAGCTTTTGGCTGCCTCAGGTCTGTATCCATATTATCTTTATCGTCAGAAACAGGCGATCGGTGGCCTGGAAAACACTGGTTTTGCCCTTGCGGGGAAAGCCTGCCTCTATAATGTTGGCATGATGAGCGACCGCCGCGGCGTTGTGGGTATCGGTAGCGGCGCTGTCAGTAAAAAGGTCAGGGGAATGCGTGTGGAACGCCAGGCAAACCCGCGCGAACTGGCGATCTACATTGAGCGCGTCAAGGCGCTCACTGAACGGAAAATAAGCTGGTACACCACCTAAGCGGGAAGGAAGAGAGGACGCCTGGTCAATCGCGCAGAAGCGTCAGCAGGACCAGCTGGGGCGGCGCGCCCAGACGGGCTGCGATACCAACCGTGCCCAGCCCGCGGGAGACCAGCAGGCTGCGGTTGTCATCCAGATGATAAAGCCCATGGGGATAAAGTCGGCCTTCATGGACCGTGATGATCGGGCGGCCGAAGAAGGTGACCTGACCGTTGTGTGAATGGCCGGAAAAAGCCAGGTTAAAGCCGTCCGCAGGCAAAGCGGCAGCATAATCCGGTTGGTGCATGAGCAAGAGACGAAACAGTTGATCGTTATTGATGTCATCTTCCATTTCAGGGCTGATCAGGCCTGCGGCACTGAAGGCCTGATCCAGATCCGGCCTGCCAAAATAGCTTTCAGCCAGGCCACCCAGCCAGATCCCGTCCAGTACAGCCGATTGATTGTCCAGCAGTGTAAATCCGCTGTCGGCAAGCAGGTCGGCCATAAAGCGGTATTCAGCGATCAGGCGGTTGTCATGGTTGCCAGCGATGGCGTATTGGCCTAAAGGCGCCCTCATGCGGGAAAGGACCTCGATGACATCTGCGGCGAAGCCGGGGTCCTGCGGTGTCCGGTGGTCGATCAGATCGCCGCCAAACAGGATCAGATCCGGTTTTTCCCGCTCAATGGCTTCAGCGACACGACCCAGCTTTTCCGGCAGATAATCCGGACCCAGATGGGTATCACTGAAAAATGCGATCGTCCGGCCATGCCACTGCTCCGGCAGCTGTGCGTGACGGCTGGTGTAGCGTGTTACGGTGAGCAATGCCGGCTCAATACTGAAGGCCCAGAAGGCCGTTAGTGCCGGTATGGCAAACAAAAGCAGAACCAGCAAGGTGATCCGGCGACGCCTGGCCTTTCCGGGTGATCGTCGACCCGTGCTGCGGCTGCTGTCCGGAATGAGGGAAGCTTGATCAATAAAAACAGGCAAAATCAGGTAACGCTCCTGCTTGCGGTCATTGGCTGTTTCGTGCCGGCAGAGGCAGCCAGGCGAGCACCTGGCGGATGGTTTCATCCCAATAGCCCCATTCATGGCCGATACCGTCTTTTTGATGCCAGGAGACCTTGTAGCCAAGCTGCTCCAGGTAAGGGCGGAAACGCAGGTTGTCTTCCCAGAGAAAATCATCAGTGCCGCAGGCCATAAAGATCGCGGGTTTATTTTTGCCGGAAGCGGCTGTCTGGGCTGCCAACGCGAACAGGTCATCGGTGCTGTCTTTAAATTCCTCCATACTGCCGAAGATCAGACGGCTTTCCGCCACCCGCTCCGCATCTGATTTTTCATGCAGGGAGGCCAGATCGACTGCGCCCGACAGGCTGGCCACTGCGGCATAACGATCAGGCAGGCGCAAGCCGAGTTTAAGCGCTCCATAACCGCCCATGGAAAGGCCGGCAGCGAATGTGTCCTCACGTCTTTGTGATATATGGAAAAAATGTCGGACCACACGCGGCAGCTCCTCGCTGATGAAGGTCCAGTACCGGTAGCCGTGTTTCATGTCTGTGTAAAAGCTTCGGTGCACGGCCGGCATGACGATGGCCAGCCTGCGTGTGGCTGCATAGCGTTCCAGCGATGTCCGGCGCATCCAGATGGTGTGGTCATCCGAAAGGCCGTGCAGCAAGTACAAGACCGGCAACGGGTGTCCGTCTACGTTGATGCTGTCCGCGGCTATACCGATACCCTGATCTGCCTCCGGCAGAATCACATTCATGGAGCAGCTGAGCCCCAAAGTCGTGGAGAAGAAATTTGTCTGTAAAAAAGCCATCCCGCGATCCTCCGTTTGCTATCTGTTCATCAAGCTAACGGCACAATGTTCACACAGGCTCAACTGTGTTCCTTCTATGGTGGACTGCGCCTGATTGCCTGCCGCCACATGAGACGGGTAAAATGCATTATACGGCCAAAAACATTATAACCGTCATCCGCCAAAAGAACAACGCGCCGAATCTGCCAGTGTGGTTGATCAGCGATAATGTCATGGTATAAACTCGTCAGCGAAAATGTCAGCGCTCAGCACAATGCAAGATAAATTCCATAAGTCTAAATAAAGCGTGCGGAATTTAGTCGGGCAAACAGGATGATGGACCTGTCAATACCTATCAAAATCAAGTTCTGCTGGTCAAAAAATGTTTTTTCTTATATGATGGAATGATGGCAAATCATAAAAAGAAGTGAGGATAACCATTATTCATGTATCGTTATGAAACACATACCCATACATCGGAAGTTAGCCGATGCAGCCATATCGACGCACGCGCCCTGGCCCGTTATTATCACAAAGCCGGTTTCAGCGGCTTCTTTGTGACCGACCATTTCTTTAACGGCAACACCTGGATTGAACGGACAGATGATTGGGCCGACATGGTCCGGCGCCTGGGCGAAGGATTCCGCCTGGCCCGTAATGAAGGCGAAAAACTCGGGTTACAGGTGTTCTTTGGCTGGGAATATGCTTACCGCGGCACCGACCTCCTGACTTATGGACTGGATGAGAGTTGGCTGACGGAACAGCCTGATCTGCTTTCCCTGCATATCAACGACTATTGTGACCGGGTACGCGCGGATGGCGGCTTCATCGCCCATGCCCACCCGTTTCGGGAAGCTGGCTACATTGACATGATCAGGCTTCTGCCCCGCCGTGTCGATGCGGTTGAGACCTATAACGCAGCCCGTACAGACTTTGAGAATGAACAGGCTGACCATTATGCAGAGCAGTATGGCCTGCTGAAAATCGCTGGATCAGACAACCACCATGGTTCCATGCCCAGACTCGGTGGCCTCCAGACCCGCACCAGGCCGCAAACAGCACGAGAGCTGATCGGGCTGGTGCGCAACGGACAAGCAGAACTTTTTTCCCGGGAGGGCATCTGAACGGTTTAAACCGGAAAGATGCAACCGGATCCATAAGGATCAGGCCGCGAGGCCAATGCGTCCGCGCAAAGCGCGGTTGTTGTCAGACCGGCTGTTTTCCGTTATAATAAAGCGATCAATCCGATAAAGGCGATGACCGGAAAAAGTAGTCAGGCAGCATCCTGCAGAGAGTGCGGGCTGGTGGGATC